>CAIUHT010001041.1 GCA_903898975.1 uncultured Planctomycetaceae bacterium | reverse complement strand
TCGCCCGTCGCCAGGTCGAGCGTCGAGGTGTAGACCCCTTTCGACTTGGGCCCGGTGTAGGTGCCAATGTAGAGCCTCAAAGAGGCGGGGTCGGCGGCTTGAGCACTGGGGCTCACCAGTGCGCAGCCCAGCAGGCACAGCGACATCCAACAGCAGGCAGGCAGCAAACGGGTCATGGCCGGATCCACTGAAAGAAAAGTGGCGATGAGGTGGCGCGATCAGGAAGAATTCGAGTGACGGATGTCGCAGCGGGCCTCGCCACGGGGCTCTGGCAGTGAGCGACGGCGAGGCGGAGAGCGACTGTTGTCAGACAGCGGTCGGTGCTAAGGGGCGGACTTCCGCAGGCAGTAGAGTCGGGTGAGCGTGCGAATGAGCAGATTGTTGCGGGCGATGGCGGGGGTCGCCATGCACATGTCGTCTTCCTCGAGGCGGTTGGTGCGTTCTTCGTGGTACTCGTCCCCCGCGGTGATCACGTAGGTCTCCCCCGATTCACTCAGGCAGTAGACCCGCCCCCCGCTGGCCCACGGAGAGGCGGTGAACTCGGTGGCCCCCAGCCGCTGCCGGCTGTAAATCTCGCGGCCGGTCGCGGCATCGAAGCAGCCCATCAGCCCGCGGTCGTACAGCACATACAGCCGGTCGCGGTAGGCGAGCGTGGTCGGGTTGTACGGAGCCGCCACTTTTTGTGACCAGGCGACAAACTCGTTCTCAGTTTCTTTGTCGCCCAGGGAAATGTTCCCTGCACCCCCCGGTTTGATGGCGTAGATCGGTTTTTTGGGGGCCAGCACGTAGCCCGAGGTGACGAACAGCAACCCCTTCCACTCGAAGGGGGTGGCGATGGTGATGGGGGACATCCCGGCGATCTCCCACAGGAGTTTGCCAGAGAGGTCGTAAGAGCGTGCCCGCCGCGTGCCCGCCGTCACCACCTCGGTGCGGAGCTTGTTCTTCCAGACAAAGGGGGTGGACCAGTTGCTCTGCTCGTCGCGCGCGACCCGCCAGACTTCCTGCCCGGTCGCCGCATCCAGGCACTGCATATACGACTCTTCCTGGTTGTCGTTGACCAGGTAGAGCCGGCCTTCGTGCAGGGCGGGTGAGGCGGCGGGGCCCCAGTTCATCTGGGTCTTGCGCGGGGCGATCTCCTGCGACCACAGCACTTTCCCGGCGAAGTCGAGGCAATACAGCCCGCGGTTCCCGAAGTAGCAGTAGAGCCGCTCCCCATCGGTGACGGGGGTCTCTGAGGCGTAGGTGTTCTTGACGTGCACGGGGGTGGTGGGAATGCCCTCGTGGACGGTTCGGCTCCAGAGCAGTTCGCCCGACTCCAGCCGGCGGCATTGCACCACCCACTCGTGCGACCGCTGCGGGGCCTGGTTCTGTTCGCCCCCAAAATAGAGCCCTTTTCGCGACTCGGGGGGCTCGCCACTGTCGATGCAGGTGGTGAGGAAGATCTTGTCGCCCCAGACCACGGGGCTCGACCAGCCGCGCCCTGGAATCTCGACCTTCCAGGCGACATTCTCGGTCGGGCTCCACTGGTCGGGGAGATCGGCGTCGTCGGCGACCCCGGCCGCATCACCACCGCGGAACGCGGGCCAGTGGTCTCCCGCCGCGGCGGGGGCTGTCAGGTGGGGCGAGGGGCAGGCGAGGGCTCCCGCCAGCGACACTGCCGCCAGCAGTCGGTTCCAGGGAGATTGCAAGCCGCTCATGGCTGTCCTCATTCCGGTGTGAGCTGATTCGCCCGAATACTGGGAATCCAGCGGCCGGATCATACTGACCCGATGGCGGTTTGTCTTCTGTTCCGACGCGGCTGTGAACGGCGTCGCCCGGGGGCGAGCGTCGGAATAAGCGTGAATCTCCTCGCGGCCACTGGCGGCAGTCGGCCTTGCGGTCGAGCGGCAGGGTCACTCGTTTGGGTCAAGCGGCTGGGGGCCTGCGACTCGGGGCAAGCGACTCGCAGTAAGATGCAACCCGCCGCTCGACTTCCCGCAACACCCAACCCGGTTGGACCGGCTGAACGTCGCTCCGCCAGGGCGTCGCCCCGCGACTGTCGAATGGTTTGCCCCCTCAGCCCCGACTGTCGAGCGGATTCTCTCGGAACGGGGCGTAGACGTAGTACTTGGGCTGGCTGTCGAGTCTCACATGCACCCACGGCACCCCGGCCCCGGCGGTGCTGAGCCAGACCAGGCGCGATTGAATGCGCCGCGCCAGGCCGTGCCCCACCGCCTCCCACAGTGCGTGCCGCTGCGACTCGGGGGCCTGTCGAACAAAGCTGGCGAGATGCGGATAGGCACTCGGCTGGGCGATGGGGCAGGGGACAATCAACTCGGCATCGCCCCCCAGGTTTGCAAAGCGGACCACCGGTTTGCCCGCGACAAAATGCTCGGTGAATGCTTCGGAATCGGGGTTCTTCTCGAGTTCGAGGCTCTCCAGAACCACGCACTCAAACGGGCGCGAGACCGTGCTGGCGGTGATCGCCGGGGTCTCCCACCGAAAGGCCGACCAGGGGGTCTGGGCCAGCAGATCGTTGAACCACGCTCGAAATGGAGCGTCGGTCTGCCAGGCGGAAATGACGGTCGCGAAGGTGGCAGGCTTCGACTTGTAATGCAGAGAGAACCGCTCTCCGACCAGGGGGGTCAGCTCCACCTTGCTGGCGGTCCACATGGCGCGAACTCCCGATTGGATGCCTGGAAACGTCACCAGCACGCGGTCGCATGCGGGGAATGGAAAGACAGTCGGCCCGCTGGGGGATCAAGCTGCGTTCTGAGGGAAGTATCGAGGCGACCGCCCGGGGCTGCAAGGACCAGTGCCAAATGGAACCGGTGCCAAATGGATCAACTGCCAGATGGGATCCGGCGCCAGAGGGAGAGCGGTCTGGGTGCGGTTGCGGGTCAGGTCGGAGCGAGAACTCCGTCCGCCGCAGAGGCATGTCTCCACTGCACGGCCGCGTGGGATGGGCTCCGGAGTTGGATCGGCCAGGGTGTCGCTCTTCGCCACAGGGCTGCCGGACCGGTGGGCTGCCGAAGCGGTGGGCTGCCAAAGCGTGGCGGTCCGCTCGCAATGGAACAGGGGGGAACTCGAGAGTGCAATTGACGGACGTTCGGGCAACTGTCAATCTGCCCAGCCAATTCCGCTGGTTTGACCCCCCGGCGAGAAATGCGGGATCTGGCGAACTTTCTG
>CAIUHT010001040.1 GCA_903898975.1 uncultured Planctomycetaceae bacterium | reverse complement strand
GTGGTGCGGGCGGCGTTGCGGGCGGCCCGGCCCATTGGCAATGGACTCTACGGGGTCGACATCAAGCAGGCCCGGGGCCAGTGCTATGTCATCGAAGTGAACGACAACCCGAACATCGACGCGGGAGTCGAAGACAAGATTCTCAAGGACGAACTGTACCGCCGGATCATGGCGGTGTTTCTGCGGCGGATTGAACGCCGCAAGGCTGGCCTGGAAGCGGCCTGACCGCGGGGGAACAGATTCCCCGGTCTGACTGCCGCAGTTTGACTGCCGCAGTTTGAATGCCGCAGTTTGACTGCCGCGGCCAGATCGAGCCGGTTTCTCCTCCTCTCCTTCCAACCATTCCCGCCGACTTCGCCGACGCAAGTTTCCCTCTCATGTCTGACATCTCTCCCCAGCGTGCCACCTCTTCCGACACTCCCGCGGCGGGGGGCGTTGTCGCGCCGCGGCCCGTGTCGGCCGACTCCCTCCCCCTGCGCCTGGGATGGGGGCGGATCGTGGTGCCCGAGTGGCTGGTGCTGGTCGCGCTCTCCCTGGTGGTGAACCTGGCCGGCTTGGGACAGACGCATTTCTGGGATGACGACGAAACCTATTTCGCGGCGGTCGCCCGCGAGATGCACCTCCGCCAGGACTGGGTGGTGCCGTGGTTCAATGGCGAACTCTTTTCGCACAAGCCCCCGATGATGTTCTGGCTGATGGCCGGTGCATTCCGGCTGTTGGGAGTCAACGAATTCGCCGCGCGTCTGCCCGCCGCGCTGTTCGGCGTGGCGACCGTGCTGCTGGTGTGGCGGTTGGGGAGTCGACTGTTCGGACGAGCGGCTGGGTTTTGGGCGGGCTGCGTGCTGGCCACCAGCCTGAATTACGTGGTCATCGCCCGGGCGGCGGCGTGTGATGCCGAGTTGACGTTCTTTTGCACCCTCGCGCTGGCGGTGTATGCCCGCTGGGCCTGGCCGGGCGAGGTGGGTGACGCACCGCGGCGGTTGTCCGGGGTGTGGCCAAGCCGAGGGGTGTGGGGGGCGGTCTACGCCTGCATGGGCTTGGCGGTGCTGACGAAGGGGCCCATTGGCGTGTTGCTGCCCGGGTCGGTGCTGGGGCTCTTTTTGCTGGGACTGCCACGCGCGGCTGACCCCGTGGTGGACGCGGCCGCCGTGCCGTCGGGAGTGCGGGGCTGGCTCTCGCGGATGGGAGCGTGGCTGGGCTGCCTGTCGCCGAAGGCGGTGGCGCTGACCGCGTGGCGGATGCATCCCGTGTGGGCACTGCTGATGGTGCTGCTGGTGTCGGGCCCGTGGTTTGTGTGGGTGGGGTTGCGGACGGACGGCGAGTTCTTGAGGGGCTTCTTCGGGACGCATCACTTCCACCGCTTCACCGCCACGATGGACAACCATGCTGGGCCGCCGTGGTTCTACCTGGCGGCGATCTGCGTGGGGTTCTTCCCGTGGATCCTGCTGTTGCGGCCCGCTTTGCTCGAGTTGGTCGCCCATTGGCGGCGGACCACCGACGAGCGGCCCGCCCTGCTGCTGCTGGGGGCGTGGGTGGCGGTGTGGGTGGGGTTCTTCTCTTTGGCGACGACGAAGTTTCCGCACTACGTGGTGCCTGCGTACCCGGCGTTGGCCCTGGCGGCCGGCCGCTTTCTCTCGCGTTGGCCGCAGAATCCCGAATGGGGTGGGCGGGTGGGGCAGCGGATGATGTGGAGCACGCTGCTGCTGGTGGGGGTGGGGCTGCTGGTGGTTCCCCCCGTGCTGGCACCTCACCTGCGACTGGAAGCCCGGGGCCTGTGGTGGCCCGGGCTGGCGGTGCTGACCGGCGGCGTGCTGGCGTGGCGCCGGGCGACGCAGGGGGCGTTGCCAGCGGCCTTGCGGATGTGGGTGGTTTCCACCGCCGCGTTCCTGGTGTTGCTGTTCGGGGTGGCGGCAGTGCAAATCGACCGCAACCAGAGCACCATCGCCTTGACCAGGCTGCTGCCCGCAGCGGGAGCTGAAGGGCCGGTTCCCGTGGCGATGTGGCATTTTTTCCGCCCCGGGATGGTGTATTACACGGGGGAGCAGACGGGCGGAGCCCGCGTCGAGCGTGTCGAAACAATCGCTGAACTGCGGGGCTGGCTCGAGCGGCAGAAGCAGGCCGCCTACGTGGTCGCGCGGCCCGAAGACTTCGAGCGGGAACGGGGCGAATTCCCCGGGGCGGTCGAGGTGCTGACGCAGGTCCCGTGGTTTTTGAAATCGGACCACGACCTGGTGCTGCTGCGCTGCGAGCCTGGCACGCAGGCCGAAGAGCGAACAGCGGCGGCGGAACCGGCAGCGACAGAAGAGGATACCAGTCACCAGTAGAGGCTGAAGCGGCTCGGCTGCGTGTGGCTGGCGATTCTCTGGCGACTCTGCTCC
>CAIUHT010001039.1 GCA_903898975.1 uncultured Planctomycetaceae bacterium | reverse complement strand
GCAGCGGTCGCGGAAGGCGTGCCGGCCACTGTGCTTGCCCAGCACCAGGCTGGTGCCGGTGTAGCCCACATCCTCGGGGCGCATAATCTCGTAGGTCGAGCGTTCCTGCAGCATGCCGTGCTGGTGGATCCCCGCTTCGTGGGCGAAGGCGTTCTGCCCCACGATCGCCTTGTTCCGCTGCACGAGCATGCCGGTGATGTTCGACACCAGCCGGCTGATTCCCGTCAGCTTGCGGGTGTTGATGCCCGTCGTGACGTGGTAATGGTCGCTGCGGGTCCGCAGCGCCATCACGATCTCTTCGAGTGCCGCGTTCCCCGCCCGCTCTCCCAGTCCGTTGATGGTGCACTCAATCTGTCGGGCTCCCGCCTCGACCCCCGCCAGGCTGTTGGCGACCGCCAGCCCGAGGTCGTTGTGGCAGTGCGTCGAGATCACCGCCCGGTCAATGTTGGGAACGTGCTTCTTGAGGTAGGCGATGCAGGTGTGGTACTGCGCCGGGGTCGCATAGCCGACGGTGTCGGGAATGTTGACCGTGGTCGCCCCGGCGGCGATCGCCTGCTCGACCACCTGGGCCAGGAATTCGAGGTCGGTCCGGGCGGCGTCCTCGGGCGAAATCTCGACGTCGTCGACGTACTGCCGGGCCCGCTTGACCCCCGCCACCGTTCGCTTGAGGATCTCCTCCTTCCCCATCTTCAGCTTGAATTCGCGATGAATCGCACTGGTGGCGAGGAAGACGTGGATTCGCCGGTTCGCCGCTGGCTGGAGCGCCGCCCCCGCCCGGTCAATGTCCTCGTCGCGGCAGCGCGCCAAGCCGCAGATGGTGGGGCCCTTCGACCCAAACTGCCGGGCCACTGCCTGCACCGCCTCGAAATCTCCCGGCGACGCGATCGGGAACCCCGCCTCGATCACGTCGACCCCCAGGTCCACCAGGGCGGCGGCGACCTCGAGCTTTTCGGCGGTGTTCATGCTGCAGCCCGGCGACTGCTCGCCGTCACGCAACGTGGTGTCAAATACGATCACTCGGTCCGACATCGTGTTCCTCACTGGGCGGGAGAACCGGTGGGGCTCGCCCGCGAATCAATTCGCACGGCACAACAAAAAACCCCAAAACCGGGCAAGGTTCTGGGGTCGATTGATCACTGGAAACAGCCGGGCAATCTCCCCTAAACCTCGTGCAGCAGGGCACGGGTCGACAGTCGCTCGGCGGGAAGTCGCTGGGAAGGCTGCATGGTGTGGGGGAAGACTGGGGAATTTGGCCCTGTCTCATCAGACTAATCGACCCCCCGGTGAAGTTCAAGGACCGGTCCCGCCCAGACCCGCGGAAAGTGGCCAAAAACCGCAATAGACGACCTTTTTCCCCCGCCGTAAGATGCTGCCGGGAGGGGTTGTTCTACCCCCTGGCGATTGACGCAGTGGTCGATCGGCCGGCTGTCTGGCTTCACGGCTCTTTCAGGGTGGCCCGAGCGATGGTTGCAAGCGGATCGATGCAGGCGAACGCTTCGCGGGCCGCGTTCGCGTCGGCGCCACCCAGCGGCCCCCCGGCTGGCCGGGCCACCGTGCTGAATGGGCTCTGCCTGGTCGCGCTGTGGCTGTCGCTCGCCGCCACACCGCTGCTGGCTCAGCCCCGGCCTGGGCCAGGCGAGCGGGTCCGCCCCCCCGCCGCTCCCGTGGAGCCCCCCATCCCGGGTTCCAAATCGCGCACACCCCCCGCGACCTCCGGTAGCAAGGCGGGGGGCGGGGCGGCCGCCAGGAACGCCGGGACCAAGCCCCCGGTCACGCTCATTTCGGTCGAACTGCTCACCGGTGCCGACTCGGCGAACCTCAAGACGTACGACTGGGCGAAGCAGTGCCAGCAGTTGAATGTCTCGTGCACCATCCGCCGGGGGCGCGAGGATGACAAGCCGGGCATCACCGAGCAGACCCAGGGGAGCCTGCGGCAGTTGAAGATTGTGGGCCGGATCGATCGGCGGGGCCGGGCGGTGTTTCCCGAGCGTCAGTTCGCCCCGGGGGAGGGAGAGGCGTTCGCCGATTGGCTGGCCGAACTGAAGGTCTACGGGGCCCAGGGGGCTCCTGAAGGCCAGGTTGTGTGGGGACTGCAGCCCGAGCAGTTCGCCTCGGTCTACGAATCGCTGGCCCTCCCGATTGCCTTTGCGACCGAGGGGGTCGCGGTCGCCGAGTTGTTGGGACAGTTTCGGCTCAGTCCGAAGCATCCCCTGCGGCAGACCGCCGAGGCGACGCAGCGGCTGACTGAACTGGGGCCCGAGGCGACGTGCGGGCAGAACGTGCGGGGGCTGGCGCAGGGGACGGGGCTGGCGCTGGTGCTGGCCGAGCACGGGCTCGGTTTCAGGCCGCGGCGGAATCCCGATGGCAGCATCGATTTGGCGCTGTTTGTCCCGGGCGAGGGGCCCAACGCATGGCCGGTGGGCTGGCCCCGCCCGCGTCCACCGGGCGAGGTGGCCCCGTCGCTGTTCCAGTTTCGGGACATCCATTTCGCCGAGGTCGAAGTGGATGCCGCGCTCGCCGCCGGCGCGGAAGTGAGCAAGGTCCCCGTGCTGTTCGACACCCCCAGCCTGCGGGCGAAGGAGATCGACCTGGCGGAGCGCGGGGTCGATTTTCCGTTGAAGCGGACGACGTGGGCCCAGGCCTACGACCGCATCCTCGGGAAGGCGGGTTGCAAGTACGAGATTTTGATTGACGAGGGGGGGCGGCCGTTCGTCTGGGTGACAACCCTGCAGACACCCGCCCGGCGGGGAGCCGGAGGCTGAATTCCCCCGAGTGGCGAAAGTGACGCGGCGTTCCGGGCATTGCCAGGCTGGCGGACGGTCGCCGGAATCAGGTGCCGACTTTGGGCCGAACGGGCCGAACAATCTTCAGCGGGGGGCGGCGGATGCCTGGATCGCAACCTGCGGACGAAGCAGAACCGGGGGGGCAACGCCCCGACGCCCGACTGGACGACACCTCCCCCTGGGTGAGCTACGCGGGGGTGTTTTTCCTGGTGTTGGCGACCCTGGTGGCGTCGGCGATTGCGTTCCTGACGACCTGCACGTTCGGGGCCCTGCTGGGGTTGGGACTCAGCGGGGCCCTGCTGGGATTGGGACTCAGGCTGGAGGGAAGCGTCTGGGTCAGCCTGGCGCTCGGGTTGGCCACACTGGTGACAGGAGTGGTGTTCTGGTTCGCGTTCACTTTCTGGAT
>CAIUHT010001038.1 GCA_903898975.1 uncultured Planctomycetaceae bacterium | reverse complement strand
TTCCCGGTGGGGACCAAGGCCCGCGGCGAGGTCGTGAACATCATGACCTACGGTGCCTTCGTCCGCCTCGAGCCGGGCATCGAGGGGCTGGTCCACATCAGCGAGATGTCGTGGACCCGCCGGGTCAATCATCCCACCGAGCTGGTCCAGATTGGCGACCAGGTCGACGTGGTGGTGCTGGCCATCAACAAGGAGAAGCAGGAAATCTCGCTGGGCATGAAGCAGACCCAGCCCAACCCGTGGGATATGGTCACCTCGCGGTACCCCGTCGGCGCCATCATCGATGGCACCGTTCGGAATCTCACCAACTACGGTGCCTTCATCGAGATTGAAGAGGGCATCGACGGCCTGCTGCACGTCTCTGACATGTCGTGGACCCGCAAGGTGTCGCACGCCAGCGAGATGCTGCAGAAGGGGGACAAGGTCCGCTGCCAGGTCCTCTCGGTCGACCAGAACCGCAAGCGGATTGCCCTGGGCATGAAGCAGCTGCAGCAAGACCCGTGGGAAACCGACATCCCCGGTCGCTACCAGCCCGGTTCGATTGTCACCGGGACGGTCACGAAGATCACCAACTTCGGTGTCTTCGTGCAGCTCGAGGACAACCTCGAAGGGCTGCTGCACGTCTCGGAACTCGCCGAGCACAAGGTCGACAACCCCGAAGCCGAGGTCAAGGTTGGCCAGGCGATCGAGGTCAAGATCCTGCGGGTCGACACCAACGACCGCAAGATCGGCCTCAGCCGCAAGCTGACGACCCCGATCGAGGAACTGACCGCCCAGCAGCCCGCCGCTGGTGGCACTGCGACGCCCGGAGCGGCTCCCCCCATCTCCCGCGAAGAACTCAAGGGGGGAACCAGCGGTCAATCCGGTCCGCTGTTCACCTACGAGAAGAAGTAGTTGGCGAAAAGAAGTCGTTGGCGAAAGAACGTCGTCGACGAGCGGGACGGTGCTCGCACCTCGCCCGCCCCACAGGGGCTGGTCCCCCGCAGGTTGTCAACAACCTCGGGGGGCACCCCACCGGGTTCCCCAGCTTTTGTGATCGCTTCCAACGGCCCTTCCGCTACTGGCGGAGGGGCCGTTTTTTTTGGCCTGTTGCGCCCCGGTTGTGCCGCGACGGACCCCGCTCTTGGCGATTTGCTCAGGTTGCCCCCCCTGACACCCGAAGAGAGACCAATTGAGGAGCCGCGGCCTCGCCTCGTCCCCTCTCCGCATCCCGGTCTCGCTCGGTCCGTTCGCCGCCCCCCATGTCGAAGCTCCCCACCGGTCCCGACGATCCTGAAAACGCCCTGGAGTCGTACCTGGGCGAAATCAGCCAGTACCGGCTCCTCTCGGCCGCCGAAGAACGCGACCTTGGTCTCCGCATCCAGGCGGGCGACGCCTCGGCTCGCTCGCTGATGATCAACGCCAACCTCCGGCTTGTTGTTCACATCGCCCGCGAATACCAGTCGCACGGCCTCCCCCTGAACGACCTGATCGAAGAGGGCAACCTCGGCCTGATGCGGGCCGTCGAGGGCTACGACCCCAGCCTGGGGTACCGCTTCAGCACCTATGCCGATCCGTGGATTCGGCAGTCGATTCGCCGGGGCCTGGTCAACACGGGCAAGACGATCCGCGTTCCCGCCTACATGGCGCAGCTGCTCAACCGCTACCGCCGGGCTCACGCTGAACTCCGCGAGTCGTTGGGACGCGAACCCAGCCTGCCCGAGATTGGTGAACGCCTCGGGCTCTCGGACCGGCAGTTGACCCCCCTGAAAGACGCTCTCACGCTGCAGTCGGCGACTCTCCACGCCGAACAGATCGACGCCGACTGGTCGCTGAGCGACCTGGTCAGCGACAACCGCTCGGCCCCACCCGACGCCCGCCTCGAGCGGACCGACGCGATCGACAAGATCCGCGACAATCTCGAACACCTCGACCCGCGCGAACGCGAGGTGATCGAACTCCGCTTCGGGCTGCTCGACCACGAGCCCCGCACCCTCACCGAGATTGGCCGCCGACTCGGCCTGACCCGCGAACGGGTCCGCCAGATCGAGGCGCACGCCCTCACCAAGCTCCGCGAAGGGCTGTAAGCCTCAACCCCCCCGAGTGTCCCCACGCGTTGCCTGACCGTGGTCCAAGGCCCCTGGCAGGTCATCCCAACACCGTCCGCTTGCGCCCACACGGACTGGCATCACCACCCGCGCGCACCTCACGGCAGGCCCGTCCTGGCTCGCTGGTCGAAGTCAGCCCGTTTCCCCCCAGCGCCCTCGCGCCACGGCCCGCCGAGCGTTGTTCTCGAACGCCGCGCGTTCGCCAGGTGTGGCTGGCTCGGCCCCGCTGAAGCGTCTTGGCCAGCCCTCGCGCCAGGGCAGGCCCTGGCGGGCCACCGCGGACCCAACCCCGTCCGGCTCCCTCAGACTTCCCCCCGGCCCCACACCGATGCGGGGGCGATGGAAATTCTGGTCCGAATCGGGGACAACGTCGATTGCGCCGATGGGGCACTGCGGTGATGATGGCACTTCGTGGAATGACGACCATGGGACGACTGGTGGCGACACGACGCTTGGCGGCAACAGGTGACCGGCGAGCGGTGCGGTGGCGATCCTGGCTGGCCAGCGTGGGGTGGCTGGCGATATGCGCTGGTCTCGCAGGAGCACGCCCCGTTGCACTTCAGCGGGCGGTGGCCGACGAATGGCGGGTCGTGACGCTCGCCGGGAACGGCCGCGCCGAATTCACCGGCGACGGCGGCGCGGCGCGCCAGGCGGGCGTTTCCGGTCCCTTCGGCGTGGTGGGGCACAGCGACGGAGGCTTGTACGTCTGCGAGATCGGCAGCCACGTGGTCCGACGCATCGACCTCGCCACCGGCCAGATCTCCACCGCCGCGGGTTCGGGCAAGAAAGGCTATGCCGGGGATGGCGGGCTGGCGACCGCCGCCCTCTGCAACGAACCCTACGAGGTGCGGTTCGACGAACACGCCATGTATTTCGTCGAGATGCAGAATCACCTGGTTCGCCGCGTGACCCTGAACGACGGGAGCATTCAGACGCTCGCCGGCCGGGGCGAAGCGGGCTTTTCGGGAGATGGCGGACCAGCCCGCGAGGCCCGGTTGAAATCGCCCCACTCCATCGCGCTCGACGGCCGGGGGGGCTTGTTCATCGCCGACATTGGCAATCATCGCGTCCGCCGCGTCGATCTCGCGACAGGTACCATCGACACCGTGGCGGGAACCGGAGCCCGGGCCCGCGCGGCCGATGGGGCTCCCGTGGCAGGCACCCCCCTCGATGGTCCCCGGGCCCTCGACTTCACCTCCGCCGACACCATGTGGCTGGCGCTGCGGGAAGGGAATGCGGTCTACCGGGTCGATTGGAAAGAACGGCGGCTGTGGCATGTCGCCGGGACGGGCAAACCCGGTTACACCGGGGACGGCGGTCCGGCCCGCGACGCTCAACTGGCGGGCCCCAAGGGAATTGCGGTCGGACCGGGAGGCTGGGTCTACATCGCCGACACCGAGAGTCACACAATCCGGCGGATCAACACGAACTCGGGGCAGATCGAGACGCTGGTGGGAGATGGCCAGGCGGGGGATGGGCCCGACGGGGAACCCCGGCGGTGCCGTCTCGACCGCCCCCACGGGGTCTGGGTCGATCCCGACGGGCGGGTCTATATCGGCGACAGCAGCAACAACCGGGTGCGGGTGGCGCTGCCACCGGGAGTGGCGGCCCCCCCGGCGGCCCGCTGATTCGTGGGCAAAGTGCGGTTTTTCCGCAGTTTGCGTTGTCCCCGGGCTTCTGGTCAAATGATTTGAGGCAACTTGAATGATTGGGTTGGCGTCCGGGTTTCCCGCCCGCGCGATTGGGCCACTCGGGCGCCACCGACACCAGATTTTCCTCTCTTTTAGGTGATCGTGACACGCGCGCTCTGCGTGTCACGCGAGGCGGAACTCATGACTGCGATGCGTGGCTGGGGAGGGTGGGCGTGGCTGGTGCTGGGCGGCACGTTGCTGGGGCTGTTCGCTCCCGGTCTGGCGCGGGCTCAGCAGGCCGCCGAACTCGATTATCCACTGGCGATCGCCGCGGGCCCCGCCGGAGAGATCTATCTCGCCGACCGCAATCTCCCCGGTGTCTGGAAACTGACCGAGGGGAAGCTGACCCTGGTCTTCCAGGGGGCCAAGAAATTTCGGACGCCCCTGAACGCCGTACGGTGCGTGGCGGTTGACGCGCAGGGGCGGGTGTATGCGGGCGATTCGGCGACCCGCGAGGTCTACCGCTTCAATGAGCAGAACCAGCCCGAGCCCCTGGCCCACGCGGCGACCGGGACGGGGGTCGGCATTCCGATGGCAATTGCCTTCGACAAGGAACAGAACCTGGTCGTCGCCGACCTGGAGTTTCCCGGGCGGGTGGTCAGGATTCCCGCCGCTGGAGGCGAGCCCGTCCAACTGGCCCAGGTCAACGCCCCCCGCGGGGTCACGGTCGATGGCGAGGGGCGGGTCTGGGTGTTGACGCAGGGGAAAGACCGGCAAGTGGTCCGACTGCTGGCCGACGGGAAAGTGGAGACGGTGGTCGAGGGCCAGCCCTTCGATTTTCCCCAGTCGATCGTGCTCGATGACGAAGGGCACGCCTATGTGGCCGACGGATACGCGAAGGCGATCTGGAAGATTCCCGCCGGGGGGGGCGAGCCGGTGAAACTGGTCGAAGGCAACGGACTGCTGCATCCCGATGGCGTGGCGATTCACAAGGGCGAGTTGCTGGTGGTCGATCCGAAGGTCCGCAAGGGGGGAGCGAAGGAGGGGGCGACCGGGGTCTTTCGGCTCACCCGCGCCGGGCAACTGACGCCCGTCGGTCTGACTCCGTGAGCAGACTGCCACCCGCGCGGCACAGTGATGCAGAGATCCGAGGCGTGTTGAGTCCACCGGGCAGCCAACCAACCCCGTCGCTCCCTCAAAGATCGGACTTGGAGCAGAGTCGAGGCGCGGGATGATCGAGTACGATCGCTTCCAATGGTGGCGCAACACCTTCGCCTGGCGCGGGACGGCACTCCCGCTGGCCTACCGCCGGGTGCTGGTGGCGACCTGCTACTGCCTGCTGCTGACCTGCCTCTACCGGGTTGGAATCGCCGAGAGGTGGCTCTCCACCAAGACCTTGCAGGGTCTCGACCCATTCGCCCACGGCGTGTTGGGGTCGCTGATTGGCTTTTTGATCGTGTTTCGCCTCAACGCCTCGAACGCGCGGTATTGGGAAGGCCGATCGCTCTGGGGGGGCCTGATCAACACCAGCCGGAATCTCGTGCGGGCCGGGGCGGCCTGGACGACCGATGGAGCGACACTGGCCGACCTGGTCGCCGGGTATGCCGTGACCCTCCGCTGTTCACTGCGCGGCGAGCGGGATCTGGTCGAGGCGGCGTATTACCTGCCAGCGAAGGTCGTGCAACAGGCGGCGCGGTTTGGGAATCCCCCGTCGGCGGTCGCCGCCGCGATGACTGAGTGGATCGTGGAACGCCGGCATGTCGATCGGCTGGAGCCCCAGCAGGTCCGGCATCTTGAGCAGCTGGTCGCCGCGCTGGTCGACTGCCAGGGGGGCTGCGAGAAGATCCAGAAGACCCCACTCCCATTCGCCTATGCCTCGCTGATCAAGCAGCTGATTCTGACCTACCTGGTCACACTCCCGCTGGTACTCGTGCCCCGCACCGACTGGTGGGGTCCACTGCTCATGGGAGTGGTCTCGCTGGGAATGCTGGGGATGGAGGAGGTGAGCGTCGAGGTGGAAGATCCGTTTGGTACGCATCCCAACTGCCTCGATCTCGAAACACTCACCATGACAATCGCCCGCGACGTGGGACAGCTGACCGAGTCGATTGACGCCGACCGCGACCCCAGCGGTCCCGGCGGAGGACCCACCCGCTTCTCGGGAACGGTCGATTCACGCCGCAGGTAAGACTCTTTGAAGTTCGTCCCGGCCCCCCCCGGACAGCCCACTCTCCACTCTCCACTCTCCACCCTGGCGGCTTCCCCATGGATGTAATCTACCGTTACGACCCGTTTGCCCCGTTGGTGCCGCGGGAGGTCACGGACACGGAATCGGCCCTCGCCCGGCTGTTGGGGGGGAACCAGCGGTTTGGCGAGCTGGTGGGGCGTCTCCAGGAACGGACCATGGGCAGGGGCTCGGATGAACCGCTGGTCATCCCCATGTGCCCCGTCGCCTGGGGGTTGCCGCTGTTCCAGGGGCAGGTGCTCAGCCAGACCCCGTTCGCGGCGATCCTCGCCTGCTCCGACGCCCGCGTCCCGACCGAAACAATCTTCGACCAGTGGTTCAACGACCTGTTCGTGCTCCGCCTGGCGGGAAATGTCCTGGGTGCCGAGTGTCTCGGCTCGCTCCACTATGCGATCAAGCATCTCGCCGAAAGCCTCGAGCTGGTGGTGGTGTTGGGGCACTCGAATTGCGGCGCGGTGCAGGCGGCGGTCTCGACCTACCTCTCGCCCACGAACTTCGCCGACATTGCCTACACCTACTCGCTGCGGTCGCTGATCGACCAGATTCAGATTGCGGTGCGGGGCTCGGCCCATGCCCTGCATGAGGAAGGGGGGTCCCGAATCCGGACCGACGAGAAGTACCAGGAACTGCTCACCGCCACGGCGGTGTATGTCAACGCGGCGGTCTCGGCGCTGGAACTGCGGCGGGAACTGACGGAGCGCAAAGCCCGGCAACCCGTGGTGTTCGGCGTGTACGACTTCGGCACGCTCAGCGTGAAGGCGCTCCCGGGTGCCGTCGGGAGTGCAACCAACCTGGCCGCGTTTCTCGGCGCCGCCCCCGCCAATCCCGATGAACTCTCCGCCTACGCCCGCGAAGTGGCCCGGGCGGTGCTGCGGATGAATGAGTGACCCCCCGATCCAGTTCATACCCCGATCCAGTCCATACCCCGATCCAGTTCATACCAGGGTCCAGTCCATACCCGGGCGACGGGCAGCCGGCGCACAACCCACCCGCAAGCTCCCTGCCAGCAGGGTGGGTCTGCCACCCCGGGGTCGCCCCCGGGCAATTCGCCGGGCAAAGCCCTCTCTGCTATTTGGCCCCGTAATCTGTTCCCGTAACCTGGCCCCCGAGGCTGGCCCGCTGGAGGCTGGCCACCCCAACGGCGGCCCCGACTGGCAGCTGAATCCACGCCGGTTTTCGACGCGAAAATCCGGGCAAAAACTCCCCTCAACCCGGGGGCGGGGTTTCTGTTAGAGTCTGCCCCCCGCGGCTCGTGCACGCTGTGTGCTCGGGCCGGTTGGCGGTGGTCTCCTGGAGCGGTCAGCTGTCATGCCCCCGGCGTATCAGGCCGTTTGTCTGCTGGTGTTGTCGAACATCTTCATGACGTTCGCCTGGTACGCGCACCTCCGCGATCTCAAGCATCGCGCCTGGTGGTGGGCAGCGTTGTTCAGTTGGGGCATCGCGCTGTTCGAGTACCTCCTGCAGGTCCCGGCGAACCGCATTGGCTCACAACAGCTTTCCGTCGCCCAGCTCAAGATCGTGCAGGAGGTCATCACCCTGCTGGTGTTCGTCCCCTTTTCGGTGCTGTACCTGGGGCAGCCCCTGCGGCGTGATTTTCTCTACGCCGGCCTCTGCCTGGTCGGGGCGGTTTACTTTGTCTTCCGGGGGCGGGCCTCGGGTTGACGCCCCCCCCCTCAGTGAGTGGGGATCGCGCGGTCGCCACACGCGGCCGCCCCCCCACACCACCCCGGCGGGCCAACACGGCGACAGACGGTT
>CAIUHT010001037.1 GCA_903898975.1 uncultured Planctomycetaceae bacterium | reverse complement strand
GGGCCGGCAAGGGGGAAGAGCTGTCCGAGCGTTACATCAAGCAGTTGAAGGACTTACACGATCTTAAGGAAACGCCTTGGGAGTATCGGCCCCTCCATCGCCACCTCGCACAGGCGGTTTTGGGAAATTGTGACGATTCTGCTGAAGTTTCCGATTCGAGCGGTCGATAACTGATGTAGGCCCCCCATTGTGGGCGGATTTTGCAGGTCTCTGAAACCAGCGAAAAACGCCGGCTGCGAGGGGTCGAGCGACTGGTCACAGAATCACTCGTCTTGACGTTAAGTCTCACTTGGGACTAATGTTGAGTCACGGCGAGATCGGCCCTGACAACCGATCCTTCCAGGTGCGGGAGATTCGTGTCGTGACCAAAAAAGAGATCGTCAAGGCGATTTCCGACGAGATCGGAATGACCCAGCTCAAGACGAAAGAGATCGTCCAGAAGACGTTCGACGCCATCGTCGAAACGTTGATCCAGGACCGACGGATTGAGCTTCGGAACTTTGGCGTTTTCGAGGTCAAGAAGCGAGCGGCCCGGAAGGCGAGAAACCCCCGCACTGGCGATAAGGTCTTCGTCCCCGAGAAGTTCGTCGTCACGTTCAAGCCAGGCAAAGAGATGGAGGCCAAGGTTCGTCTGCTGGAGGAGGCTGCCGCCGCCGAGGCGCTGGCTCAAGCCTCCGCAGAGAAGCAGTCGCAGGTTGATCAGATGTCCAATCCGACTGGCACAACCGGGTCCTGAAGTCTCCCCGCTCTCCCCCCCCTTCCCTCCCCCGTCTGCTGTTGGGCGTTCTGCCCGCAGCTTTCCCTCCCCCCCCATTTCCGAGCGTCTCCCCTTTGGCTCCTCACCCGAACGTCGGGCGGTGGAGGCAGTTGGGATCGGTCCGTCCACAGCCTCCCCGGTTGTTGGCGGATTCGCGTTGGTCACTCATGGAGGAGTCCCATGCGGAAGTTTGTGCTCTGCACGCTGTTGGTCGCCACGGCGGTTCTGAACTCGGGCTGCATCGTCCCGATCTTCTCCTCGGAGCGAGATCGCCGCGCCCGGCAGTTGATCTACACCTCCGAAAACTTCCGACAGATCCTCGATATCTGGGAACGCTTCTGGTTCCTCGATAACCCGGACTTCGAGACCCCCTACCGAACACACGGCGGCGTCATCTAGACCGTTCGCGGGCAATTGCCGCGAAGCCACGGGAAGCTTAGGATGGCCCCATGGTCGGCTTGCGCCGACCGGGCTGGCCCGGCCGTTCCTGTGTGCGGCGCTGTTCTTCGCCCCGTCGTGTCTTGTGTCGAATCTGTCGGTCGAGTTGAATCGCCTGCGGCTGGCGAACCCCATCCTGGTGGCCTCAGGGACGTTTGGCTACGCCCGCGAGATGGAAGCGTTCCTTCCGTTCCCGCAATTGGGTGGCATTGTCCCCAAGACCATCACCCAGGCGCCTCGCCGGGGCAACAAGCCCCCTCGCACCGTGGAGACCGCCTCGGGCCTGCTGAACAGCATTGGGCTCGACAACGACGGTCTTGAAGTCTTTCTGGCCAAGCATCTCCCGTATCTGCTCTCGCTGGGCACTGCGGTCATTGCCAATATTGCCGGGCACGACCGCGAGGAGTTCCTGCGGATGGCCGAGCGCCTGGGCACATTCCCCGCGCTGGCAGCGATTGAACTGAATATCTCTTGCCCGAACGTCGCGGGCGGGATCGACTTCGGCGTCGATCCGGTGAAGACCGAGTCGATTGTGCGCGGGGTCCGCGCCGCCTGTGGTCTCCCCATCATTGCCAAGCTGTCCCCCAACGTGACCGACATCGTGGCGATTGCCCAGGCCGCCGCGGCCGGAGGCGCTGATGCCGTCACGCTCACCAACACCCTCCAGGGAATGGCAATTGACTGGCGCCGCCGCCGCCCCATCCTGGGCAACGTGGTGGGTGGCCTGAGCGGCCCGGCGATCAAGCCCGTCGTGCTCCGCATGGTCCACCAGGTGGCGCGACGCGTGCCCCAACTCCCGATTGTCGCCGTGGGGGGCATCGCCTCGATCGACGATGTGATGGAGTTCCTGGTCGCCGGGGCGTCGGCGGTTCAGATCGGAACCGCGAACTTCTACAACCCGGGGCTGGCCGGGCAGCTGGTCGAGCAACTGGGCGAGTCGCTCCGCCAGCTGGGAGCCCAGTCGGTGACCGAGATTGTCGGAACCCTCCAACTCGCGTAGGGGCAGTTCAGTCCCAGGTGCCTCTCCCTTGCGGTTCAATTGGCCCCGGTCGGTCTGACCAACACGCAGGTCATTGCCCGACCGCCACACGACCGCTTCGCTGCCCGTCTCTCGCCGTGACTCTCGACGAAGCCCCAGGCCAGCCCGGCCACTGCGCACCCCGTCGCCTGGCTCGCCCTTGGGGCGAACGCCGCCTCTCCAGCGACCTGAGTCATGGGCCCCGCCCATGCCTTGGGCGCACGGGCCCCAGCCCGCAGTGAGTGAAAGCGGCGTTGCCCCGGTGAGCCCGCCCCCCGATAATCTCCGACTCCAGAAACAGGCTGCTCCCAACCATCGTGGTTCTCGGGAGGCGTCCGACCGGTCCCCGTCCCGACACATACCATGCGCGTGCTTTCCGGCATCCAACCCACCGGGCGTTTCCACTGGGGGAACTATTTCGGTGCCATTCGGCAATACATCGACCTGCAATCTCACGAGCAGGCCTTCTTCTTCATTGCCGACCTGCATGCCCTGACCACCATTCGCGACCGCGCCCAACTGGCCCAGCTGCGGATCGACGCCGCCCTCGACCTGCTGGCCCTGGGCCTCGACCCCGCCCGGGCGACGCTGTACTTCCAGTCCGACATTCCCGAGGTCACCGAGCTGACCTGGATGCTCATGACGGTCTGCCCTCTCGGGCTCCTCGAGAAGTGCCACGCCTACAAAGACAAGAAGGCGAAGGGCCTTCCCGCCGATGCCGGCCTGTTCACCTACCCCGTCCTGATGGCCGCCGACATCCTGCTGTACGACAGCCAGATTGTCCCCGTCGGGCTCGACCAGGTTCAGCACATCGAGGTGACCCGCGATCTCGCGATCAAGTTCAACCACCTCTTTGGCGAAGTCCTGGTGCTGCCCGAAGCCCGCGTCCTGGATGATTCGGCGAAGGTTCCCGGCACCGACGGCGAGAAGATGTCGAAGAGCTACGGCAACACCATCGATGTCTTCGAAGCCGAAAAACCGCTCCGCAAGAAGATCATGGCCATCAAGACCGACTCGACCCCCGTCGAGCAACCCAAAGATCCCGAACGCTGCGCGGTCTTCACCCTCTACAAGCTGTTCGCCACCCCCGAGCAACAGCAGGCTCTCGCCGAGCGCTATCGCGCGGGAGGCATGGGCTATGGCGAAGCGAAGCAGGCCCTGTTCGAGGCGGCGAATGCCTGTTTCGCCCCCGCCCGCGCCCGCCGGGCCGAACTCGCCGCCCAGCCCGAACGCGTGCAGCAGATCCTGGCCGAAGGGGCAGCCCGCGCCCGGGCCAAGGCCCGCGAGGTGCTCGACCGCGCGGCGAATGCCTGTGGCCTGACCCGCTGGAGTGGGGCGTCCCGATGAGTGACACGCCACCGGCCCCCTCCACGACACCGGCGGGGAGATTCTCCGTTGGGGAGTGGACCGGCCTGGTGCTGGGTGCCGCGGTGTTGCTGGGCCTGCTGACCGCCCGAGCCCCCCACGAGTTGCGCAAGCCACTGCTGCTGCCGCTGGTGGTGGGGGGCTGCGTGGGGGCGGTCGCGGGCGAACTGGCCCGCCGGTTGAAAGCTGCCCAGGCGGTCCCCCTCACCGTGGTGACCGTGGCTGCCGTGGCGATCGCCCTCGGGGTTTGCGCCTTCGAGTCGCATCGCCAACTGGCCGCACACACCCGGGCCCACCCGCCCGAACCTGCGGCTGATCTGCTCGGCCTCGACGCCGCCTTTCGCGACTGGCTCGATAACCCGCCCGAACCTGGCACCGAGGGAGCCCCCGATCGGCAGCAACTGGCCGACGCCCTCGAGATCCGTCGGCAGCGCGAAGCTCAGCGAACTGACGCCTGGCAACGTCGGCAGACACTCCTCGGTTATCTGCAGTTTCGAATTCCCCCCGCCTGGGGACAGTGGCCCCCGCTGCTGGCAGGCCTGTTCTGGCTGCTGGAAGTCGGCCTGGCGGCGACGCTGGGAGCCGTGATTGCCCACCGCCTGGCCAACGCGACCGACCTCCCCGCGACATCACGGGAGGCCACAGCCGCGGGTGGAATCACCCCCCAGTCCGCAGGTGCTCCCGTGGCTCAAGGTTCGCCGACAGGCACCGAATCGTTCCGATCGATCCCCACGACCAATTCACCCTTGGCAATGAACGCCGGGCCCGTGCCTCACTTCGACGCCGCTGGGGGGGCAGTGTCGGGCCCCCAGTCAACTCCTCTCGCGCCGGCGGAAAACCACCTCAGCGTGCGGCCCGCCCCGACCTCCCGGCCGACTCCCTGACCTTACTGTTCACGAATGGCGGGCTCGCACCCGCTGCAGTTGCATGAGCACTCCGTCTCCCGCTGGTCAACCGGTCCCTGGACGGATCATCGGCCTGGGAACCGACATCATCGAAGTCGTCCGCATTGGCCACATGCTCGACCGGCATGGAGAGCAGTTCCTGCGGCGGGTCTACACCACCACCGAGGTGGAATACTGCCAGGCCCGGCGCGATCACACGCAGCATTTCGCCGGCCGGTGGGCGGCGAAAGAGGCGGTGATGAAAACGCTGGGAACCGGCTGGGCGCACGGGGTCACCTTCCGAGATATCGAAGTCCGCTCGAATCCTGGGGGACGCCCCAGCATCGTGCTGATGGGGGGAGCCGGCGACAAGGCCCGCGAGCTGGGCATTACCGAGGTCCTGGTGACCATCTCCCATTGCCGGGCCTACGCCACCGCCACGGCGATCGCGATGGGATGACGCCGCGGACATCGCCCGCCAGCCGAAGCGGTCGGGCAGATTCCCCGGGCGGATTCCCCGGTCAGATTTCCCGGGCAGATTCTGCGATCAGCCTCCCCGGCGCATGGTCCCTGCCAGCGTCCACGTCTGGTCGTTCCTGGGAACCGCCTCTCGCGCAGCGCCAGTTTTTCGATCGGCACGGGCACTCGCGCCGAACACCACCTCCGGGTCGCGCTGCGGGCATGCCGCGTCTCAGCCGTGCTGCCAGCCACACGTTGCGGGTCGCGTGGACAGCGCCTCCCTGACCCCCGCTTCAGCCCAGGAGTCGTGCCAGCGCGGAGTGAGCAGCCATTCAACACAATCGGCCGGCCCCCCTGAGGGAGGTCGGCCGAGGTGTTGGCGCGGGTCTGGCAGGTCGAGCCCGCCGCGGGCGTAGCCCGGTTTGGTTACTTCTTCAGCAGGTCGGCGATGGTGTTCCGCTCGTCCCGAAGTTCGGCGACCGAGGCCTCGATCTTCGCGCGGGCGAAGTCGTTGTGCTGCAGTCCGGGAACAATGCTCCACTTGGTCCCGTTCGTGGTGAGGGGGAAGCTGCTGATCAGGCCCGGATCGACTCCGTAGCTGCCATCACTGCAGACCGCCGCACTGAACCACTGGCCCGAGGGGGTCGGGGTGTGGATGCTCTTCAGGTTGTCGACGATGGCATTGGCGGCCGAGGCGGCACTCGAGGCCCCGCGGGCCTTGATGACCGCGGCTCCCCGCTGCTGCACGGTGGTCAGGAATTCGCTTTGCAGCCAGGCCTGGTCACCAATCACCTGGGTCACCGGCTTGCCGCCGATCTTGGCCTGGTAGAAATCGGGGTACTGCGTTGCGCTGTGGTTCCCCCAGATCGCGAGATTCGAGACCGCCGAGACCGGCTGGCCCGACTTGCGGGCCAATAGCGAGACCGCGCGGTTCTCATCCAGGCGGGTCATGGCGTAGAAGCGGTCGGAGGGGACACCCGGTGCGTTGTGCATCGCGATCAGGGCGTTCGTATTGCACGGGTTCCCAACCACCAGCACCTTGACATCACTGGCGGCGGCAGCGGCGATGGCCCGCCCCGTGCTGGTGAAGATCGGGCCGTTGATCTTGATCAGGTCGCCCCGCTCCATCCCCTGCTTCCGCGGGATACTGCCGACGCAGACCACGTAATTGCAGTTCCGGAAGCCATCCTCGAGATGATCGCTGTCGGCCTTGACCACCCCGGCGAGGGTCGGGAAGGCGCAGTCGTCCAGCTCCATGTGAACCCCTTCGAGGGCTCCCATCGCCGGCGGGACCTCCACGAGGTGCAGCACGACGGGCTGGTTCGGACCGAACACTTCGCCCGAGGCAATGCGAAAAATCAGGCTGTAGCCAATTTGACCGGCGGCACCCGTCACCGCGACACGAATCGGAGTTGTCATGCTGGAAGGGGCCTCCCGGACAGGGAGGCTGTTCAAGGATCAGAAACGAGGGAATGCCGACCTCCCTGCGGGGCCATTCCCCCGGGAAGACAACACAAGTCGGTGAGCGACCAGCCCTCCAAGCGCCAGGCGGGAAGCATCCGTAAGAACCTGGCCCCCGGGGGGGACCACGCATCCAGCCAAGCCACCGCTCACCGCACGAGCAGTTGGTGGCCCGATGTGGGCGGGCCCAGCTTGGACGAGAGCCCAGCGCATTGCAGGTCGGTCAGCATCCCCAGGAACGCTGGATGCTGAGAAATTCTTTGCCCTGAGCACACTGAGGACCGTCATCGCAACGACTCTGTGAAAGATGTAGCGAGTCGCACTCAGGGTGGCAACTTAGTCTCGGTCGCGAAACTTGAACGCCCCGGGGTCTCCCCCCGTATTTTTTCAAAAATCGGGTCGAACAGGGCGATTGGGAAGACTGGTATAGCAAGGGGATTTGGGGGGGCTCGCCAGTCGCCAAGAAATGCCAGCTATGACGACTATCCGGCCCTCGCAAACCGCCCTGGGAAGGGGCTGGTTTTCCCCGATCCCCGCAGACGCGAACGACCACTGTCGGGGCATCGGGACGACGTTGACACTTTCCCGGCCCAGAAGTACAAAGCCAACCCGTGGTCCTGCAGGTGCCCGTCGCATCTAACTGGAAACCTGTAACGAAGTTGCGGATTCATCCGCACCCCCATCGGAGAGCGTTTGAGATGTGCCGGGGTCCCGTGGTTCTCGCCCTGCTGTTGTGCAGCCTGTGTGGCTGCCAAGGGTGTGCCCGCCCCCCTGGCTCCCTCCCTCCGACTGCGGCGATTCCCGCCCCCCAACCGCTCTCCACTCCCCTGGGGGCGGGAGGGCCTCAGTTCCCGAGCGGAGCCCCCGTGGCCAACGCGGCTCCCGTTGTCCGCCCCGGCAACGAGGCCTGGCGACCAGCCAGTGCCCCCCGCAACTGGCAGTACATCGTGCTCCATCACACCGCCACCGAGACGGGCAGCGTCGACAGCATTCACGCCGCTCATCAGCAGAAGAAAGACAAGAGCGGCAAACCCTGGCTGGGGATTGGCTACCACTTTGTGATCGGCAACGGCCGCGGCATGCCCGACGGAGCCGTCGAGCCCACGTTCCGCTGGCGGACCCAGATCCAGGGAGCCCATGCCGGTAGTGCGAATCGCGATTACAACGAGGTCGGCATTGGGGTCTGCCTGGTGGGCAATTTCGAAGAGACGCCCCCGACCCCGGCCCAGGTCGAAAGCTGCCACGTGCTCGTTCAGACACTCCGCCGCGAATTCCAGATCGCGGAAACCCAGGTCGTGCCACACAACGAAATCAGGACCTCGGGAACCGCCTGCCCCGGCAAGCTGTTCCCGCTGTCCACAGTGGCCTCCGATTCCCCAGTCACCCTCCTGGGCGTGGACGCCCAGGGGGTGCCGGTCAGTTCGTTCACCGCCACGCTAGGGAGAACTCTGCGATGAACCCGCGATTCGATTTCGACAAGGTTGTCTCCACGGGTCAGGCTGACCGCGCGGGTGTCTGCGACGAAATCCTCTTGCCGGCCGACCTGCTTCCGGGCCTGCTCTGCGCCCCCTCGGCCCCCCGCGACGATGACGAAAACCGCATCCCCGCCGGGGCGATCGACGGCCTGTTCGTTCCCGAGGGCTACGAGGAAAGCTACGCCTACCCCCTGCTCGTCTGGCTCTCCACCGTGCCTGTCAGCGGGCCCGAGTTCGCCGACCGCATGCGGCTCATCAGCGACCGCAATCACCTCGGGGTCTCGATCCCGATCTCCGAGATGGCCGAGCCTGCCGAGATCGAAGCCCAGATCATCGAAGTGGTCACCAACGTCCGGCGCGCCCTGCACGTCCACAGCGAACGCGTGGTGCTGGTCGGTCAGAACCATTCGGCACTCCCGGCCATCGAAATCGCCCTGCGGAATCCCGACTGGTTCCACGGCGTGATCGCCCTCGGCGGACAGCCCCCCCAGACCGCCCGGCTGTTTGGCCGGTTCGGCGAACTGCGGGGCCTGCGGGTGCTGCTGGCTGGCTCAGCCGAACGCCGCGAGCCGCAACGCTGGCGACGCCTGGAACGCGAACTGTGGTCAGCCGGTTGCGATGTGCAACTCTGGAGCTGGCTGGGCGACACCCCTCCCACCGAACGCGTGCTCCGACAGATCGATCGCTGGATGATGGTCGCGATCGAACGTGAATCGACCGTCTGGGTCTGAGATTGTTTCCCCAGATCGTCACCTGAAATCTGCGCCGTCGCGAATGCCCGCCAGCCCTCGCGTACGGCCACTTGGCGAGTGCCGTCAGGAATCGCCCTCGCGTATCGATCCGTGAGTTCGCCAAGAGCCGTCAGCGGCGTGCAGAGGCCTGCCTGGCAGACACTCCCGATCCCGCGCATTCGACGGTCGCAACCAGGCGAACTCGTTCCGGC
>CAIUHT010001036.1 GCA_903898975.1 uncultured Planctomycetaceae bacterium | reverse complement strand
GCCCGCGGGGGGCTCGCACCGCGGGCTGAGCTTCAAGGCGAAGAAATTCCTGCGCGGGGCCGATTTGCCCCCCGCCGAGCGGAACGCGGTCTGGTGGGGGTCTTACACCGCGGGTGAACTGCGCGAGCTGCTGACCGACGAGTGGCAGGAGGCGGCCCACGACCCGCTGGCCGCGGTTCGCCGGGTGGCCGGGGAACACGTGGGGGAGGGGGGCCTGAACGCGATGTTTCACCAGGACCTGTCGCTGTACCTGCAGGATGATCTGCTGGTGAAGGTCGACCGGATGAGCATGGCGAACTCCCTGGAGGTGCGGGTGCCGTTTTTGGATCACACGCTGGTGGAATACGCCGCGGGCCTCCCCGTGGAATGGAAGGTCAAAGGCTGGACTCTCAAGCACCTGCTGCGGCAGGCCATGGCCCCGCTGCTGCCCCCGGCCCTGCTGTCGCGGCCCAAGCGGGGGTTCGACCTGCCGCTGGGTCCGTGGCTGCGGGGCCCGCTCAAGGAGTTCGCGGGAGACCTGCTGTCGCCCGCCAGCCTGCGGGAGGCGGGCTGGTTCAAGGGGGAGGTGGTGGGGCGGTTGCTGGCCGAACACTGGTCGGGACGACATGATCATCGGCAGTTGCTCTGGCCCCTGCTGGTCTGCGAGGCCTGGCGACGGCGATACGTGGCCGGAGCGGGCCGGTCGTGAGTGGCCTGAAGTTGAGTGGTGTCGGACTGAGTGGTGCGGGCGATGAGCGGTGCGCGATGAACGGCAGGACCAGCCCCCGGGGAGCTGCCGGGCGGCAACGAGCCCGGGGGTCGCGGGGGCGTTGGGAGGGTCAGTGATGTCTGGCGTGGAGCGAGAGCGTGGTGATGGTGACTGAGCACGAGACAGGGCCGGGGATGCCGCAACAGGAGCGGTCCGTGGGGGATCGCGCAGGCGTGGCCTGTCCCTGTTGCGGGGCGGTGGCGCTGCAGCCGCGATTTCGGCTTCCCGAATACACCGTGAGTGTCTGCGGCGGGTGCGGTGTGCATGTGAACGAAACGTTCTACACCGACAGTGCGTTTCGCACGGGGCTGTTCGGGTCGGACTACTACGACACCAACGTGGCGTTTGACCAGCGGGCCGACCGCTGGCAGCAAGACCCCAGCCTGCCGTTCTACACCCGCTACCTCGCACCGATCGAGCGCGAGATTGGAACCGGGCGGGTGCTCGATGTGGGCTGCGCGTTCGGAAATTTCCTCAAGCTCGCCCAGTCGCGGGGCTGGACCCCGTGCGGGGTCGAACTCTCCCCCTATTCGTCCGAGGTGGCCCGCCGCTCGGGTGGATTCCCCGTGCACACCGGTCCCATCGGGGGGTGTCCCTATGCGGCGGGGAGCCTCGACCTGGTCACCTTCTGGGACGTCATCGAGCACGTGGTCTCCCCCGCGGCCGACCTGCGACGGGCCCGCGAGCTGCTCCGCCCCGGTGGCCGGCTCGTGCTGGCGACCGACAACGCCGGGGGTTTGATTGCCCAGCTGGGGGGCTGGCTGTACGGTCTGACGGGGGGCCGCTGGAGCTACCCCGTGCGGAAGTTCTTCATCAAGTACAACTCGGTGTTCTTCACCGAGGCGCAACTGTGTCGACTGCTTGAGCGGACGGGATTCCGTCCGCTGCGGGTTGAACCAGTCGATTACCCGCTGGCCAAGCTTAACGTCGGCACCATGGAACGCTGGCTGGTGGCCGGACTGTACGCGGCCGGGTGGCTGCTGCGACGCCGCTCCCAGTTCGTGGTGGTCGCCGAAGCGGTGGAGACTGACGCGCAGGGACAACCGGTGGGGCGGGTGGGGTGACCATGTCGGAACAGACCAGCCCCCAATCATCGTTCCGCGTCCAGGAAGAAGACCCTGCGACGCTGCTCGAGCCCTTGGCCGAATTGCTGCGGGCCACCCGCAACCGGACCGAGCGCGACGCCGTCCAGTTGCTGCGGTGGAAATACCTCGACAATCCCGACGGACGGGCGGTGGTCTGGACCATCCGCTCCCGGGGGGGCGAACTGGTCGGGTTCACCGCCTGCATCCCCCGGCGAACTCACGTCGCCGGTCGCGGGGTGGTCGCCTGGAATGGAGCCGACTTCTCGATCCTGCCACAGTACCGCACGCTGGGTCCCGCCATTGAACTGCGGCGCCAGGCGACCATTGCGATCGCGCAGGGACGGGCCGACTTTCTCTACGCCCACCCCAACTCGCAAATGGCCGCCGTACATCGCCGCGTGGGGCACCAGGCCCTGGGTGAGATGCAGCGCTGGGCCCGCCCGCTGAGTGTGGCCGAGCGGCTTCCCACCGGGGGCTGGAAAACCCCCCTCCGGAGCATTGCCCGCCTGGTCATCGACCCGCTGCTGCATTGCGCGCAGAGTCCGCTGCTGTTGCGCAGTCGCGGCGTGCGCGTCGCCCCCCGCGTCGAATTCGACGAGCGTTTCGACCGGCTGTTTGCCCGTCACGCCGGACGCTTCGAGGTGGTTGGCGTGCGTGACGCCCGCTATCTCAACTGGCGGTGGGCTCCCGATTCGGGGACCAATGCCCAACTGCTGCTCGACGAACTCGACTCCGAAGTCCAGGGCTTCGCGATCGTGACCGAACAGCCCGACCAACTCCTGGTCCGCGACCTGTTTCCCGCCCACGAGCCCCAGGTCGCCCAGAGATTGCTCGCCGCCGCCAGCCGCCAGGCAATCGCCCAGCGCCGTCCCAACGTCAGCTTCACACTCCTGGACAGCAGCCCGCTTCACAGCCTCTTGCCCAATCAGCTATTCTCACGACGGGCCGATGCCTCGGAGGCCTTCGTCTTCTTCCCCCCCAACCGTGCCGATCTGGAGCCAGTCGGTCGCGCCTCTGCCTGGTACCTCACCAGCGGTGACCGCGACGTCTGACACCAGGCCCGGTCGCCGTGATCGTCATGCAGACACTCCTTCGCGAATTCTTCCAGCGCCACCACCCCGCCCCGCGGGTCTCCGCCGTCACCGCGGAAGATTCCCTGCTGCTGACTGGCCTGCTCGATTCCACGCTCATGCTCGATCTCGTCGCCTTCCTCGAGCAGCGACTCCAGGTCTCCATCCCCGACCAGGACCTGGTCCCCGAAAACTTCGAGTCGTTCTCCGCCATCGGCCACTACCTCCAGTCCCGGGGCTGCGCGGCCCCATGACTCGCGCTCCCCAGCCCCCGGGAGGCCTCCTCCCCTGGGGAGCCTGGTATGGCGATCGCTCCCTCCCCCTCGAGTTGCCCCACGCCTGGCAGGTGGACTGGTTCGAGCTGCCCCCGGCTCCCCCCCTCTCCCCTTTCCAGATCGCCCAGCGAATCGATCACCTCCACGATTCGCTCCCGCACGACGCCTCCCTTCCTCCCGGTCAGCCCCACGCCTCCCCCTGGCCAGGCTGGCGCGGCTGGCTCGCCGACGCCTCTGACGTCGCCATCGCCGTCGATGACTGCGCCCGCCCCACCCCCGCCGCTCATGTTCTCGAGCCGCTGCTTGCCGCCTGGCAAACCGTCGGCTACCCCGCCGACCGCGTTCGCATCGTGCTCGCCGCCGGCGCCCACGCCCCGCCCGACTCCGACCGCCTGCGGGCCAAGCTCGGCCCCCACATCAGTGCCACCTGTCGCGTGGAAGTGCATGACCCGCACGGAGATCTCTGCGACACCGGGATCCCCTACGGCGATCGCACGCTCCGCCTGAATCGCACCTTCGCCACCAGCTCCCGCCGCGTCTGCCTCGGCTCGGTTCTCCCCCACCCCTTCGCCGGTTTTGGTGGCGGCGCCAAGCTCATCCTGCCCGGACTCACCGACCTCGACACCACCGAACGCAGCCACAAGTTCGTGCTGCTGGGACTGCGGGGCGGGGGCGATCCCAACCAGAATCGGTTTCGCGCCGAGGCCGAGGCCATCGCCGCGCAACTGGGGCCCACGCTGGGGCTGGCCTGCGTCCCCGGCCGAAACCGCGAGATTGTCGAGTTGTTCGCCGGTGACCTGGTCGCCAGTCACCGCGCCGCCAGCGCCCACGCCGCCACCCTGTACGCCACTCCGCTCCCGGGCGAGTACGACTGCCTGGTGCTGAACGCCTACCCCAAGGATGTCGATCTGCTGCAGTCGCAGGGGGCGCTGCTCGCCCTCAAGAGCCGCCGCGCCAGCCCCCTCCGCGCGGGCGGGGTCGCCGTGCTGACCACCGCCGCCAGCACCGGGGTCGGTCAGCACGAACTGTTCGGTCCGGGCGGACGCTGCCTCAGGCCGCCCAAGCATCCCCCGGCACTGGCTGGCCGCGACTTGTGGATCTACGCCCCCACTCTCTCCCCCGCCGACCTCGCGTGGTTCTTCCCTCCCGAGACCCGGCTGTTCACCTCGGCGGCCGAACTCCGCGACGCCCTCCGCCACCACCTGGGTGAAACCGCCCGCTGTGCCGTGGTCCCCACCG
>CAIUHT010001035.1 GCA_903898975.1 uncultured Planctomycetaceae bacterium | reverse complement strand
GGTAATCGGGTTCGCAGCCGTCGACGCACACCACCACGGTGGGTGGGCGCGGCAGTTGGTAGGCTCTGCCGTTGACATGGACGGCGGGGGTCGGGCTTGACGCCCTCCCACCGCGCCGTCACGCCCCTCCGCTCTGGGCTGCGCTTCTGCCCTGTTGTGACTGCTACTGCTCGGAACTGCGGACGTCACGAAAGCCGAGGTAGTCGCGCCGATTGCCCGGCTCGCCGGTGCTGCGAAACGCCGCGCGGCAGAAGACGGCGTGGACGTTCCACGAGCCGCCCCGGATCACCCGGTTCGAGGCCTGCACGTCGTCGATGCGGGGATCGTTGACCACCGCCCCCGCCCGCTTGCCGTAGGTCTGGCCGTCGTATGTGTCCGCGCACCACTCGGCGACATTTCCCAGCATGTCTCGCAACCCGAAGGGGTTCGCGGGATACGTTTCCACCGGCGCTGTGAACACGTAGCCATCTTTCGCCTGGATGGGCCTGAAGCCTTTCAGCGTTCGCTCCTCCGCAAACGTGCCATCCAGCACATTGTCAAACTTGGCGAGCAGTTCGGGATCGTCGCTGTGCGGATAACGGCCCTGGCTGCCCGCCCGGGCACAGTACTCCCATTCCGCCTCCCACAACAAACGAAATCCGCCCCCGAACTCGTTGTTCAACCACGACACGAACCGCTCCGCGTCGTTCCAGGTGACATTCACCACGGGGTGATTGTCGTTGTAAGTCCAGCCCACCTGCCGCCAGTTGAACTGCGGTCCCTGTTCGAACGAGCCAGTTTGTTTGTTCAAGCCCCAGCCCCCCTGCCCGTCCCGCTCGGCTTCCGTGGTGTAGCCGGTCTGCGCCACGAACTTCGCGAACTCGCCCCGGGTCACCTCGTGCCGACCGACCCAGAACGGCTCGCTGATCCGCACCTTGTGGCGGGGATGTTCGGCGGCGAAGTATTCGAGCTTCGCGTCGTCGCAGCCGGTCTGCTTCGCGAAAGCGAGCGTCTGTTCGGCACTCTCGTGGCTGCCCATGAGAAATTCGCCGGGGGGAATGAGGACCAGCGGCAACCCACCGGCGGTGCGGGTATCGACCACGCCGGGGAGCCCGAGGTACTCGGCCCACTCCTGCTGCCTGGCCTTGGCCTGGGCGGGGGTGAAGGGAGCGATCAACAGGGCGGGGCGTTTGCGCAGGGCGTTTTTGCGACGACCCAGCACGATGTGCCCGACCTGGCCTGCCGAGATTGGTTCCTGCTGTTCGCCCGCCGGGATTTTTTTGCGGATTTCGTCACTCGCCATGCGGGCGGTGACATGAGCGACCACCCCCGCCCAGGTCACTTCATCGCCGCTCGCGCCTGTCCCGCTGAGAGCTTCGAGCACGCAACTGGTGAAGAGGCTGGGGCGGGAGGTGTCCTTGTCTTCGTAGGACATCTGGGCGGCGCGGCAGCTGAACAGGACCGACTGGCCGGCCTTGAGGCGGACATCATCGCCCCCCTGCACCCCCTTCGATTCGCCCACCTCGGGAGCTTGCGGATCGTTGGAGCCCTTATCGGGGCTCTTCTTGGGCGCATTGCGGCAGGCATCGACCAGGAGCAGGCCGGTTCCGACTTGGGCGAGCAGCTCATCGGTCAGGTAGGAGAGCGAGACGAGCGTGTTGGGGTCACGGCTGACGGCGTCGGACGGGCAAAAGTAGGCGTCTTCCTTGGTCTTGTCCTTCGGGTTGCTGGCGAACTGCT
>CAIUHT010001034.1 GCA_903898975.1 uncultured Planctomycetaceae bacterium | reverse complement strand
TGTTGTGCACGGGCGGGGGGGGGCACTTCGTCAGTTCAGTGCGTGGCTGTGTGATGGCTGAAGCCGTGGCCTGCGCTCGTGGCTTTCCGACTCATTACAGTCATAGCAGTGAGAGGGCGAGGACGGTTACGGCTGACCCTGGCTGGCTGACTGACCTTGGCTCGCTGGGCTTGCTTCAGGGCGCTGAGTTTCCACAATCTGGTGGGACGGGGTTGCTGGCAGGTCGCTGGTGGAATTGCCACTGCGAGTACCGGCTGGGTCTGGAGAGCGACCGACGAGCGAGAGATCTGACGAGAGCGACAGACACATGGACGAATCGACGCTGAGCCACCGTGGTGGCTGGCGGAGGCGGGTCGAGCTGATCCGGCTGCTGGCCCGCAAAGAGTGGCACATCCGCTACCGCAGCGCCCGGTTGGGGGTGGCGTGGGCGGTGGTGCAACCCCTGTTGCTGCTGGCGGTGCTGCTGACCGTCTTCGGCCGGGTCGTCCCGCTCGACCATCAGCGGTATCCCGAGACGCAGCCCTATCCGCTGTTCCTGCTCTCGGGGTTGTTCCCCTGGCATTTCGCCTCGGTCGCTTTCAGCAGTGCGACTACGGCGTTTCCCAACAGTCGCAAGCTCATTCTGCTGGCGGGCTTCCCCCGCGAGGTGCTGCCCTTGGGCATTGTCGCCGCCCATCTGCTGAACCTGCTGATCACCCTCCCGCTGCTGGCGGTGATCTACCTCTGGCAGGGGGTCGCGCCTCCCCCCAGCCTGGTGCTGCTCCCCTTGGTCGTGGTCTTGCAGGGGGTCATTGTGGGGGCGATGTCGGTGCTCTCGGCGTTGTCTTGTGTCCGCCTGACCGACACGTTCTTCCTCGTGCAGGCCCTGTTGCTCCCGTGGTTTTATGTCACCCCCATCTTTTACCCGCGCACGGCAGCGGGTGGACTGTCGGGCTGGCTCTGGCTGAACCCCCTGACCGGCATTTTTGAGCTGTACCGCAAGACCCTCATGCCCAACTGGCCCGGGTGGATCGACGGGGGGGTGCTGTGGTCACTGCTGATCTCCCTCGCCTGGGCGGCGGGACTCGCCGGGTTCGCCGCGTGGCTCATGCGACGAGCCGAGGCCACCATCGCCGACTGGATCTAACCACACTCCACACGCCACACTCCACGGTCGACGGTCCACGATCCACTCGCCCCCAACCGTTGAACTGTTGACCGGCGGGCCGATGCGATACGATGCCGCGACCTTTCCCGGAGCGGCCGCATGCCTCCACCGACCGACGGCGAACGACTGAAACTGCCCCAGACCTGCCTCCCCCCGTGGACGGTGGGTGAACTTCCTGAGCCCCGCCCGCTCTCGTGGCGGCACTGGTACCGGTTTATCGGACCGGGGCTGGTGATGATGGGGATCCAGATTGGCGGGGGAGAGTGGCTGCTGGGCCCCGACATCACCGCCCGCTATGGCGGCGGGCTGATGTGGATCGCCACCCTCGCGATCATTTTTCAGGTCTTCTACAACATCGAGTGCGGTCGGTATGCCCTCTACTGTGGCGAACCGGTCTTCACCGGCTTCCTCCGCTGCCGGCCCGGGCCCCGTTTCTGGATGGGGGTCATCCTGCTGCTCAACCTGGCGGCGCTGATTCCCGGGTTGTCGACCCATGGTGCGGCGATCTGTGCCGCGCTCATCCGTGGCCGCCCCCCGACCGAGGACGACAGGTTCCTCGTGACCACCCTCGCGTATGTCTTTCTGCTGGGGGTCTCGCTGCCGATCTTCCTGGGAGGGAAGGTCTTCAACATGCTGCAGGCAGTGATGACGGTGAAGGTCTTCGCCGTGCTCGCCTTCTGCCTCGGGATGGGACTGCTGTTTGTCGACTGGGAGAACTGGGCGAATGTGCTGGGCGGATTCCTGAAGTTCGGGACACTGCCGATCACCGCGGGCGAGGGACGGCAGACCACCGTCAACCTCTGGACCAACTGGCGGTCGGGCGGGGGCTGGCCCGACCTGTCGCTCGAGAACATCGCCTTGATTGGCGCGTTCGCGGGTTACGCGGGGGGTGGAGGGCTCGCGAATGCCACTTACAGCAACTTTGTCCGCGACAAGGGCTGGGGCATGGGGAGTCGGGTGGGGGCCATTCCCAGCGCCGTCGGCGGGACCTCGGTGTCGTTGAGCCACCTGGGCGAAGTCTTTGCCATCACTCCCGAGTCACTGGCCCGCTGGCGAGGCTGGTGGCGGTACATTCTGACCGACCAGGTGCTGGTCTGGGCCCCGGGCTGCTTCATGGGGATGGCGCTCCCCGCGCTGCTGTCGCTGCAGTTCGCCCCGCACTCCAACCTCGACCCCAAAAAGCTGGCTTGGGCCCAGGCCCTGATCACCGCCGACGGGGTCCGGCACGACCCGCGGTTCTCGGCGGGACTGGCCGAGTGGCTGTGGGTCCTGACCCTGCTGGTCGGCCTGCTGGTGATGCTGCCCAGCCAGATGTCGATTATCGACGACTTCAGCCGGCGGTGGACCGACATCCTCTGGTCGGGCGTCGCCCGCGTCCGCGACTCTTTGCACGAGAACGCCGTGGGCCGCATTTACTATGGCATCCTCGTTCTGTACGTCGGCTGGTCGCTCTTCTGTGCCTGGGCGTTCAACACCTGGGGCAGCCCCCGCCTCATGACCATTGTGATCGCCAACCTCAACAACCTGGCGATTGGAGTGACCAGCTTCCAGGTGTGGTGGATCAATCGCCGCCTGCTCCCCGCACCGCTGCGGCCCCGCTGGTTTCAAGAGGCGGGCGTGCTCGCCTGTGGCGTCTTCTACCTGCTGCTCGCCGGCCTCGTGTTCTACGCCAAGCAGTGGCCCGAACTGGTCGACTGGTGCACCGAACAACTCAAGCAGTGGCCCTACCTGGTCGAGTGGTGGACCTACCTGGTCAAGTGGCGGTCGGGGACGCCGTGACAGTGCGGCACTCCAGCCCGGCCGCCACCGTGACCTGTGCCCCGTGCCAGCCAACCGTTGTTGCTGCGGGCCTCGACTCGCGAGCGGCCCGCCCCGCCCGCCGGGTTGCACTCCCGGGGGGCGGGGAATGGACAAGCCGCCCGTGTCGGCGGGTACTCCCGCCCGCGATCAAGAACTGAGTTGCGAAACCTCTTTCCAGGAGACGTTGATGAGTGAGAATCTGTTCGACCTGCGGGGCCGGGTGGCACTGGTGACCGGGGCGGCGAGTGGCATGGGCCGGGCGATGTCGCTGGCCCTGGCGGATGCCGGGGCGCATGTGCTGATGGTGGACATCAACGCCGCGGGGGCCGAAGCGACCGCCGCCGAGGCCCGCAAGGCCGGGCACCTGGCGACCGCCACCAGTTGCGACATGACCAGCATTCCCGCGGTGGACGAACTGTTCGCCCGGCTCGACCGCGACCTGGGTCGCATCGACTTCCTGGGGAACGTGGCGGGCGAAGCGGTGCGCGGCCGGCCCGAGGAGATCTCGCTCGCCGACGTGCAGTCCACCATCCACAACCTGGTGATCAGCCGGTTTTACTGCACGCAGCAGGCGGGCCGCCGGATGTTGAAGCAGGGGCGGGGGAGCATCGTCAGCATTGGGTCGCTGGCCAGCATCACCGCGCTGGGCCGGGGGCACATCGCCTACAGCATGGGGATGGGGGCGGTGGTGCAGATGACGCGGGAACTCAGCACCGAATGGTCGGCACGCGGGGTGCGGGTCAACGCGATCCTGCCCGCGCAGGTGGTCAACCCGGGGCTCGAAAAGCGGATGGCCGCCGACCCGACCCTGCGGGATCGCTTCCTGAGTGGCATCCCCGCCGGGCGGCTGGGAACTCCCGACGACATCAAGGGCCTGGCCCTGTTTCTCGCCTCTGACGCCAGTTCATGGATCACCGGGGCGCTGTTTCCAATGGATGGTGGCAATCTCGCCTGCAACGCCGGTGCCACCATGGGCGAACACTGGCTGCTGTAGGCCCTGGCCCCCGGCGCGTTCACAGGCCACCCACCGACCGGCGTTCCCACGCCGCGCTCCACTGGTTTGTGTCCGACACCCGCGCACCAGTCACACGGTGGGCCCACGCACGGCACTGGCTGGTACTGCAGTGGTTGGTACTGCAGTGGCTGGTACTGCAGTGGCTGGCAGCGACTGGCCCGAATTCGTCGAAAGTCCGTCCGTGTTTCCTTCGCATCGTCGTTCGCGTCAGACGGTCGCCCACACACCCCTTCAGCCATCCGCCACATGACTCCGCCAGTCTCGCAGCGCCGGGTGCCCATTCGCGGAAAACGCACCGCAGCCCGGGCGGCGTGGGACTGGGTCGTTTCGATTGTCGCCGGTGCGAGTCGAGGTCTTTTGCCTGCCGATCGTGCGCCGACCAGACCACCCATCGTCGGTAGCCGGCGAACCTGCGGGCATCACGGCTCGGCACGAG
>CAIUHT010001033.1 GCA_903898975.1 uncultured Planctomycetaceae bacterium | reverse complement strand
TGGGAGGACATGCGGGGGGGCGGCGACCGCGATTACAACGACGCGGTTTTCTCGGTCACACCGGGAGCGGTGGCGAACATTGGGGCCGCCGAGCCGATCCGGTTGCCCGGCACCAGCGACCGGACGGTGAACGCGCAGTTCAAGCTGGAGCCAACGACGCGGGGCTCGGGCCGACCGGGCAAGAGTGTCGCCGACGGTGAGATTGGCTTTTACTTCGTGAGTGACGCTGGTGGCACGGTGGCGGGGATCGCCCCGGGAGCGGCGGGGTACATGGCCGCGGCCCTGGCCACCGCGAATCGCCGGACGGTCTTCAGCAACAACGATGCGCTCAACACGCCCAAGTCGGTGACCGCGCCCGGGGGCGAGTTGATTGGCTGGTACTACATTCCGGGGGGGACCGCCGCCTCGGCGTTGGCCTCGAACCCGAACAACGACCCCACCCGGGAGACGAAGGTCTTCTACTCGTTCGACCCGGCGAATCCGGATGACGCGAACCACTTCCGCTGGTTTGGTCCCGAACGGAATGGAGTGGTGCATTCGGCCAGTGAGTCGGCCCAGCCGCTCCGGCTGTACCTGACCGGCGGTCTGAACCCTGATCCCAAAGACTTCGCCGACTACCAGATCGCCATCACGCAACTGAGCTGACGCCGCGAGTTGGGGCCGAGTCGCACTGGGTCAGTCTCAGGCACTCGGTCAGTCTCAGGCGCTGGGCCGCGACTGATCGACACGCGCAACCGTTCGAGATGGACAGCCACAGGGGCCGGGGTGGATTGCCACCCCGGCCTCTTGGCGTTTGAAAACCGGGCGCCGCCGTTATGCGACTGGGTGGCTGGCGGGTGTTGGCGCAGTGAGTGCTCGCTCGAATGCCGGCTGGTGGGGGTTGTCAGCGTCGAGCGATGTGCGGAGACTGGATGATTCCTCCCGCCACGTTGGTTCCGACCGTTTTCACGACCATGTCTGCCCCGCGACTGCCCCTGCTTCCGCCGCTGGATTTCAGCCGGCCTGTCAAACTGCGGGCGCGGTGCATTGCCCCGGTGACCGCGGCACCGTTCGCGGGGTTTCTCGAGCTCGACGGGGGGCGGGTCACCGCTCTCTCGACCACTGCCGACGCGACCGCGGTCGACCTGGGGAATGTGGCGGTGTTGCCCGGGTTGGTGAACGCGCACACGCACCTGGAGCTGTCGGACTGCGCGGCCCCACTCGACACCCGCCGGCACTTCACCGATTGGGTCGGCGATCTGCTGGCCCACCGTCGGGTGCGGCCTGTTGCGGGTGAGGGGAGGGAGTCTCCAGTTACCCTCGGAGCCCGGGAGTTGCGGGCCACGGGGACCACGCAGGCGGGGGACATTGTCGATGCCGGGTGGTCGCCGGGACTGCTGCCAGCCGGGGGACCGGGGGGCGTGGCGTTTTTGGAGGTGCTCGGTTTTGGTGCCGAGCGACGGGGGGCGATGCTGGAACTGGCCCAGGCCCACCTGCGGTCGAACACCAGCCGCGGGGGGCCTGAGTGGCTGCGGGGACTGTCGCCCCACGCGCCGTACAGTGTGCATCGCGAGTTGTTGCCAGCGGTGGTTGACCTGGCGGTGGCGACCGGGACACCGGTGGCGATGCATGTCGCCGAGACGGTGGAAGAGCGGGAACTGCTGGACCGGCAGACGGGGCCGTACGTGCCGTTCCTGGACAGAATGGGTGTCCCCTGGCGCGGGGGGCTGTGCGACTCGATCCTGGGCGTGCTGCGGGAGCTGGCGCGGGCACCGCGGGCGCTGGTGGTGCATGGGAATGACCTGGGTCGGGAGGAGATCGACTTTTTGGCGGGTCAGCCCCAGATGACGGTGGTGTACTGTCCGCGGACGCATGCGGCGTTCGGGCATGGACCGCACCCGTGGCCGGCGTTGCTGGCCCGGGGTGTGCCGATTGCCGTGGGGACCGACAGCCGGGCTTCGAACCCGAATCTGTCCCTCTGGGAGGAACTGCAGTTTCTGGCGGGGCGGCATCCCGAGCTGCCTGCGGCGACTCTGCTGGCCTGGGGGACCCGCAACGGCGCGCGGGCGTTGTGGGGCGAGGCCCCTGGGCCGGAGAGGGGGCGGCAGGAGAGGGGGCCGGGCGGT
>CAIUHT010001032.1 GCA_903898975.1 uncultured Planctomycetaceae bacterium | reverse complement strand
GACCTGCCAGCAGGCCCAGGGCGAGGCACAGGCCGGCGACCCATCGCACAACGGCGGGGGGAAGTGGAGCCGCTACCAGCAGATGCGTGGTGCGGCGGGACTTCGCGGCCCAGTCGGCAGAACGCGCCGACCCGCCCCGGGCGACACCGGGTGAAATACCCAGCCCGGCGGGTCGAGGTGTCGAAAGCGAAGGGGAAATAGAGAGGCGAAGCGGCATGCGAACCCCGGAGGACAAACCAGTGTCTTCCATAATAGCAGGTGTCAGGCAATTCGTCGGTGAGGGAGATGCTGGCTGCGATGAGGGCCTGAGCGAACCGGCTGTGGTGCGGTCACAAAGTGGTGTCCGGGCGGCCGCGTGAAGGGGTCAAGCCGGGGGCCGCAGTGAAGAGGCTGGAACAGCGGGGCGAGTGGGGAGGCGGGCCGAAAGGGGCCCAGGACCGGGCGCTGTCGCCAGGACCGCATTTGCGGGCGAATTGCAAACCGACCCGTCGCCACTACACTGTTCCTTCGTCGACCAGCCGGCACCAGTCCCAGTGGGGATGGGCGGGTTGGTCGCGGGTCTGGTTGTTCGAGCCACCGCCCCGGTCCTGTCCGATTCTGTCCTGGGTGACTCCCGCCATTCGGCCCCGATTCCTGAACGAGAAGTCCTGACGCCCCATGCCCCGTTACGAGCCCAAGCGCATCGAGTCCAAATGGCAGGCCCACTGGGAGGAACACCAGGTGTTCCGCACCCCCGACCTGCCCGTCGGCCCCAAGCTGTATGTGCTCGACATGTTCCCCTACCCCTCGGGTGAGGGGCTGCATGTGGGACATCCCGAGGGCTATACGGCGACCGACATCGTCTGCCGCTACAGCCGCATGCGGGGCCGCACTGTGCTGCACCCCATGGGCTGGGATGCCTTCGGCCTGCCCGCCGAGCAGCACGCCATCAAGACCGGGACGCACCCCCGCGAGACCACCTACCGCAACATCGCGACGTTCCGTCGACAATTGAAGATGCTGGGCTTCAGCTACGACTGGCAGCGCGAGCTGGCGACCACCGACCCCGACTACTTCCGCTTCACCCAGTGGATCTTCCTGAAGCTGTTCGACACCTGGTACGACCCCGAGCACCAGTGGACCGACCATCGCGGCGTGGCGTGTCGCGGGAAGGGGCGACCCATCGCCGAGCTGCCCATTCCCCCCGCGGTCAACAGCCAGGGAACCGCGGCGGTGCGGCGGTACCAGGACCGCTTCCGCCTGGCTTACCAGCAGGAAGCTCCGGTCAACTGGTGCCCCAACCTGGGGACCGTGCTGGCCAATGAAGAGGTGATCGACGGGAAGAGTGAACGGGGAGGACACCCCGTGGTGCGGATTCCCCTCCGGCAATGGATGCTGCGGATCACCGCGTATGCCGAGCGGCTGATCACCGATCTCGACCAGGTCGCCTGGCCCGAGTCAATCAAGCTGCTGCAGCGCAACTGGATTGGCCGCAGCGAGGGAGCCGAGGTCGACTTCTTCATTGGTGACGCGGGCGAGCCGACCAGCGACGCCACCTTCGCCGCCTGGCGTGACGCCCGCTCGCGCTCGGGCTTCCCGGCCGAACCGGGGGGCGACGTGCTGCGGGTCTACACCACCCGTCCCGACACGCTGTACGGCGCCACGTACATGGTGCTGGCTCCCGAGCATCCGCTGGTCGATCGGCTGACCACTCCCGGCCAGCGGGGGGCGATCGAAGCGTATCGCCTCACCGCCTCGACCAAGAGCGACCTCGACCGGACCGACCTGGCCAAGGAAAAGACCGGGGTCTTCACCGGCTTCTTCGCCCGCAATCCCGTCAACGGCAGCCCGGTGCCGGTCTGGATTGCCGACTATGTGCTGGCCAGTTACGGCACCGGGGCCATCATGGCGGTCCCCGCGCACGACCTCCGCGACTGGGAGTTCGCCGTGCGGTTCGACCTGCCCATCATTCCCGTCGTGCAGCCTCCCGCGGGGCACGAGCCAACCCGCGAAGAGCGGGCACTCGAGCGGACCCGCGACGGTCGGGTGGATCGCCCGTTCGTGGGGGAAGGGGTGGCCCTGGCGTCCGATCGCTTCACCGGGACCCCAACCGCCGACTTCAAGAAACAGATCACGGGCTGGCTGCAGCAGGGGGGGCTGGGACGTGGGGCGGTGAACTACCGGCTGCGCGACTGGCTGTTCAGCCGGCAGCATTTCTGGGGCGAGCCTTTCCCCATCTGGCACGAGCTGGAGGAGCGAGGCGAGCCCACGGGGCTGATGCGCACCGACCCGGTCGCCGAGTTGCCGGTGACGCTGCCCGAGATGCGGCACTTCAAGCCACACGGTCGCCCCGAGCCCCCGTTGGCCGAGGCTCCGGAAGAGTGGCGGTACAAGACCGGGGCCGATGGGGTGAAGCTGGCGCGGGAGACGAACACGATGCCGCAGTGGGCAGGCTCGTGCTGGTACTACCTGCGGTTCATCGACCCCAATAACAGCGAGACGTTCATCGACCCGGTGAAAGAACAGGCCTGGATGCCGGTCGACCTGTACATTGGCGGGGCCGAGCACGCGGTGCTGCACCTGCTCTACTCGCGATTCTGGCACAAGGTGCTGTACGACCGCGGGCATGTCTCGG
>CAIUHT010001031.1 GCA_903898975.1 uncultured Planctomycetaceae bacterium | reverse complement strand
CAGCTCGAGGATGTCGCCCAGCTGTTCCTCGGCGTGCGGATGCAGTGTGCCCAGTGCCATCACCACCCGTTCGAACGCTGGAGCCAGGACGATTATTACTCGCTTGCCGCGTTCTTTACCCAGGTGGGACGCAAACCGTCGGCGACCCGTGGCGAAGACATGATTTTCCACAAGCGTGGCATCGCGACGGCCACGAATGTGAAGACCGGTCAGTCCCTGCGGCCCGCCGCCCTGGGCGACCCCATTCCCGACATCTCCCCCAGCGAAGACCCCCGGCTGAAGCTCGCCGACTGGATGAGCGCGCCGGGCAACCCGTTCTTTGCGAAGGCGCTGGTGAATCGCTACTGGAAGCACTTCTTCGGGCGGGGACTGATCGAGCCCGAGGACGACATCCGCGACAGCAACCCCCCGACCAATCCCGAGCTGCTGGCCGCCCTCGAGAAGCACTTCATCGCCAGTCGGTTTGACCTGAAAGAGCTGGTTCGCACCATCACCCGGTCGCGGGCGTACCAGTTGAGCTCGGTCCCCAACACCGCCAACCTCGCCGACCGCCAGGGACACTCGCGGTTCTATCCCCGCCGCCTGCAGGCCGAGGTGCTGCTCGATGCCGTCGATCAGCTCGCCGAGACCCGCACCGAGTTCGCCAACTTGCCCGTCGGGACGCGGGCGATCGCCCTGCCCGACAACAGCTACAACCGCTCGTCGGCGTTCCTGCGGGTCTTCGGTCGCCCCGAGGGGGAAAGCGTCTGTGAATGCGAACGGGTGCAGTCCTCGAGCCTCGGGCAAAGCCTGCACCTGATCAATTCGGGCGAGATCAAGGGGAAGCTCGCGAGCCCCACCGGGCGCGCAGAACGCCTCGCGAAGGACGAACGCCCCGCCGAGATCCGCATCGCCGAACTCTACCTCGCCGCGTTCAGCCGCGAGCCCCGTCCCGATGAACTCCAAACCGCTCTCGCCTGGCTGACCGAGCCCCGGCTCGACGCCGCCGGCAACCCGCTCGACGCCGCCACAGCCTCCCGAGAGGCGTGGCAAGACCTCGTCTGGGCGCTCGTCAACACCAAGGAATTCCTGTTCAACCATTAAGCCGGGTGGACCACGCCGTCCCCCGCTCCTCCCCCGGCCCGCAGTTTCGCCCGCACCAACATGCCCCGCTCCCTGCTCCCCCGCACTTTGACCGCATTCCTGGGCAACTGGTCCCGTGGCGACCTGCGCACGTCGCTCATCGCGCTGACGTTCGGGCTCGTGTGCCTGGCCAGGGTCTCACTGGCCCAGTCGGTCGGACTCCCCACCCCGCGGCTCCTCACCACCTTTCCCATGGGTGGGGCCCAGGGAACCGAGGTCGACGTCACGCTTACCGGCGAGCATCTCGATGCCGCCGAGGAACTTGTGTTCGACTCCCCCCACCTCTCGGCGCAGAAAAAACTCGACGCCCAAGGTCAACCGGTCCCCAACCAGTACACCGTCCGCATCTCCGCCGACTGCCCGCCCGGGTTGTACGAGACCCACGTGATGACCCGGCTGGGGCTCTCGTCGGGGCGGGTCTTCGCGGTCGGGCTCCTGCCCGAGGTGCGGCAGGCCCCGGGCAACTCCAGTGTGGCGACCGCCCAGGTGCTGCCCCTGAACTCGGTCTGCAACGCCGTCGTCTCCCCCCGGGCCGCCGACCATTACCTGTTTGAGGCCCGCCAGGGGCAACGCATCGTGGTCGACTGCGCGTCCCGCGGAATCGACTCCAAGCTCGAGGCGACGCTGGTCATCGCCGACTCCACCGGCCGCGACCTCCAGGTCGAACGTCGCTCGGGTGTCATCGACTTCCAGGTGCCGCAATCGGGCTCGTATATCATCAAGGTGCACGAACTGACGTTCCAGGGGGGGCCCGCCTTCTACTACCGGCTGACCCTCCGCGAACTCCCTCCGGATGTGCCTGTGCGGCGGCACCCCGCCACCGCACTGGTCAGTTCGTTCTCGTGGCCCCCGACCGGGCTGGCTGCGCAGCCCGCCACCATCGAGGTCGAGCCCAACGACGACCGCCCCCAGGTCATCACCCTCCCGGCCGACATCTCGGGGAGCTTCGCCCCGGCCGCCGACACCGACCAGTTTGAGTTCGATGCCCGTCGGGGAGAGGAATGGTGGATCGAGGTGGCCAGTGAGCGCCTCGGCCTCCCGACCGATCCCTCGGTCATCGTGCAGCAGGTCGTGGGATCTGGTGCCGGGGAAACCGTGACCGATGTGGCGGAGTTCCAGGACATTCCCAGCCCGGTCAAGGTCTCGAGCAACGGCTACGCCTATGACGGTCCCCCCTACAACGCCGGCTCGGCCGATGTGCTGGGCAAGCTGGTGATCCCGCAGGATGGCCGTTACCGGCTCTCGATCACCGACCTGTTCGGGGGGACCCGCAACGATCCGTCGAACGTCTACCGTCTCATCATTCGCAAGGCCCAGCCCGACTTCGCCGTCGTCGCCTGGCCGCTGCACATGGAGCTCCGCAACGGCGATCGGGCCGCCCTCTCCAAGCCGCTCTCCCTCCGTGGCGGGGCGACCCAGGTGCTGGAGGTCGTCGCGATTCGTCGCGATGGCTTCGACGGAGACATCGACCTGACGCTCGAGGGGCTTCCGGAGGGGGTCACCGCGCAGGGCATTCGGCTCCCCGCGGGAAAATCGCGTGGCTTGCTGGTGGTCTCGGCCGCGGAGGGAGCCCCGCGCGGCCGTGCCATGGCGCGTCTCGTGGCCCGCGGCAAGCTGGGTGAAGAGCTGGTTGCCCGCGATGGACGCCTCGCCACGGTTGCCTGGCCCATCCCCGATTCGTGGGGCGAAATTCCCCATCCTCGTCTGGCCAGCCAGTTGCCCGTCTCGGTCGGCGGCGTCGATCTGGCCCCGCTCACCATCGCCCCTGCCGCAGGCCGCGTCATCGAGGCCCGTGCCGGTGAAAAAGTGACTGTCCCCTTCCGCACGACCCGCCGCACCGAGTTCTCTGGAGCGACCGCTCCTCTCCGATGCGTCGGTGCCGGGTTCGAATCGAGCCCCCCCACTCGAGGTCTCGCTGGCCGGTGACACCGCCCAGGTCGTCCTCGACCTGGCGACCCTCAAGATCACACCCGGCGAGTATCCGCTCGCCTGGCTCGGGTACGCTGTCGCGAAATACCGGCATCACCCCGAGGCGATCGAAACCGCCACGCTCGTGCAGAAGAAAGTGGAACAGGAACTCGCCACCCTGTCGGAAGAGGCCAGTCAGAAGGCGGGCGATGCCGCCGCCCTGGAGGCGAT
>CAIUHT010001030.1 GCA_903898975.1 uncultured Planctomycetaceae bacterium | reverse complement strand
TTGCACTGTGGACCGAGAAGTTGGCGGGGCGAGACGTTGGTGGGGCGGAAGTTGTTGGGGGGGAAGCTGGTCGGTCCGCGAGGGATTTGGCCGCTTCCAAAGCGATGTGTGTGGGGGGCGAACAGCCCCGATCCGCTGGGGTCAACAGCTCCGGGGGAGTTGGCGACAGGTGAGGTTCGAGCCTGGCGGTTTGGGCATCGAGCTTGTGCTGGAATGGTCGCCAAGCCAGTGGTTGGACGTGTTGGATTCTTGTCTGGTTGGGTTCTTGTCGGTTTGGGTTCTTGTCGGTCGCTTCGGTGCGACCAGCCCGGCGAGGCTCGGTTGATCTCTTGCACCCAGACTGCCAGGGTGCCTCACTCGATTTACGATTGGAACTAGGGAGACGCGATGGCGAAGGGGACTTTTGTACGCACCAAGCCGCACGTCAATGTGGGCACTATCGGCCACATCGATCATGGCAAGACAACGCTGACCGCGGCTCTGGTCGCCACCCAGTCGGCCAAGGGCTTTGCCCAGCTGAAGAGCTACGCCGATATCGCCAAGGGGGGCACGGTTCGCGACGACACGAAGACCGTGACGATCGCGGTGAGCCACGTCGAATACGAGACCGACAAGCGGCACTACGCCCACATCGACTGCCCGGGCCACGCCGACTACATCAAGAACATGATCACCGGCGCCGCCCAGATGGACGGGGCGATCCTGGTTGTGTCGGCCGCTGACGGCCCGATGCCCCAGACTCGCGAACACATCCTGCTGGCCAAGCAGGTCGATGTGCCCGCCCTGGTGGTGTTCCTCAACAAGTGCGACCTCGTTGACGACAACGAGCTGCTCGAGCTGGTCGAGATGGAAGTTCGCGACCTGCTGAACAAGTACGGCTTCCCCGGCGACGATGTGCCGATCGTGCGTGGCAACGCCAAGGCCGCCCTCGAAGGGAAGGGCCAGGATGCGGCTGCCGCTCAGTGCATCTGGAATCTGCTGGACGCCCTCGACGCCTACATCCCCGAGCCTGTCCGCCTGAAGGACAAGCCGTTCGTGATGGCGGTGGAAGACGTGTTCTCGATCAAGGGTCGCGGAACCGTGGCCACCGGTCGTATCGAGCAGGGCCTGGTGAAGGTCGGCGAGAAGCTGGAAATCGTCGGTCTGCGGCCGACGAAGGACACGGTCTGCACCGGTGTCGAAATGTTCCAGAAGACCCTCGACCAGGGTGAAGCTGGCGACAACGTCGGGTTGCTGCTCCGCGGTGTGGAGCGGACCGACATCGAGCGCGGCCAGGTGCTGTGCAAGCCCGGCGCGATTGAGCCCCACACCAAGTTCCTGGGCGAAGTGTACGTGCTGAGCAAGGAAGAGGGTGGTCGTCACACCCCCTTCTTCAGCGGGTACCGCCCCCAGTTCTACTTCCGGACCACCGACGTGACCGGGACAACCAAGTTGCAGGGTGGTGCCGACATGTGCATGCCCGGTGACAACGTCTCGCTGGAAGTGGAACTGATCCAGCCCATCGCCATGCACGAAGGCAGCCGCTTCGCGATCCGCGAAGGTGGCAAGACCGTCGGCTCGGGCGTGGTGACGAAGATCCTCTCGTAGTGTCGCTCGGCCACACACGGCCGAAGCCCTCAGGTCCCGGTTTCCCGCAAAGAGCCGGGACCAGTGAGGGGGGTTCGCTGGCAACAGGTGCGAGTGGGCGAAAGTCCACGATGAGTCCGCCAGCGAGTTGAGTTCGCTGTGGCGTGGCAGGTTGTGACAGAAGTGGCGTTCACACAGACCTCCCGGCACTCAGCCGAGTGACCGGGAGGCTGATTTTGATGCTGAGGTGATGACGATGGCTCGTGAGTACGTCTGGCTGGAATGTGTCGAGTCGGGGCAGCGGAACTACCGGACCCCCAAAGAGACTCGCGGCACCGACCGCCTGGAACTGAAGAAGTACTGCAAGAAGCTGCGGAAGCACGTCGTGCACAAGGAGTCG
>CAIUHT010001029.1 GCA_903898975.1 uncultured Planctomycetaceae bacterium | reverse complement strand
TGACACCGACGAGGTCGCCGTTTCCGGGGGCGTAAGTCCCCAAACTGGCCCGGGGAGTTTAGAGAATGCCGTCGGGGAGTTCCATGATGCCGCCCATCGCCTGGGCGACGCCCAGCCCGCGCTGCGCGTCCCGGCTTGTCGCCTCCCACCGCGAGCGCGAACGGGCAGGCGCTCGGGTGGTGGGCGAGCGTGGGGAACTATCAGTGCTTCAATGGCTCGGCCAGGTTGTGGGGAGATTCCTCACAACGGTTCGCCCCGAGCGAGAGTCGCGACCACGCCTGATCGACCGGCTGAAGGGCGGTTCGACCGGTGCGTCCGGCAGAGCCGTCATATTCGGCAGGTGACGCGTTCGGCAGGTGACGCGCTCCCACCGGCACTGTTTCCGCTGCCCCCTGCTGGTGCGTCACAGTCCCGAGGCGACGCCACCTGTGGCGACAAGATCACCCTCAGCCCGGCGCCCTGTGCCAGATCGCCAACGCCAGCGGCAACACCGATTCTGTTCAGAACGACCGCGTGGCGTTCCCCCCTGGCAATCTGACCGCGAATTGCCGAATCCTGCCCCGCAAGTGGGGGGTATGCTAGGCTGCAAGACGCCTTGCACCTGTTGAGTCCCCCCTTTTTGAGCCGCTGGCATGTCCCAGTCCCCCGCCATCGTTGTCGATTCGCTGCACAAGACCTACCGCGAAGGCTGGTTCGCCGGGCGAACGATCAAGGCCCTGCGGGGAGTCTCCCTGGAAGTCGACCGGGGGACCATCTTTGGCCTGCTGGGCCCCAACGGCGCCGGCAAGACCACGCTCATCAAGGTGCTGATTGGCATTGTGCGGAAGACCAGTGGGTCGGCGCAGATGCTGGGCTACGCCGCCGGCGATCGCCGGGGCCGCGAGCGGGTGGGGTACCTCCCGGAAACACACCGGATTCCCCGGCATCACACTGCCAATTCCGCCCTCGATTATTACGGCAACCTGAGTGGGCTACGGTCGGGGGAAGTCCGCCGGCGTCGCGAAGCGCTGCTCGACCAGGTGGGGTTGAAGAACTGGGGCAACACCCCGGTGGGGAAATTCTCGAAGGGGATGCAGCAGCGGCTGGGGCTGGCACAGGCCATGCTGCACGAACCCGACCTGCTCATTCTCGACGAGCCCACCGACGGCGTCGACCCGGTCGGCCGCAGCGAGATGCGGGAAGTGCTGCGGGCCCTCAAGGCGCAGGGCAAGACCATCTTCATCAACAGCCACCTGCTGCAGGAGATCGAACTGGTCTGCGATCGGGTCGCCATTATGGACAAGGGTCAGGTCCGCCGCTCGGGGCTCATCTCCGAGATCACCGAGCGCTCGAACCTTGAATGCGAATTCGTGCTGCAGGCGGGGGCGGCTCGAGCCCGTGAGCTGCTGGAGGGAGTCGCCATTTCCCACTGCGAACAGCTCGACACCGACCGGGTCAGGCTGCGTCTCAAGCTCTCCACACAGCCCGACGTCGATCGAGTGATTGACCGCCTCCGCGCGGGGTCGGTCAGCATTCAAGAAATCATTCGCCGTCGGGCCACCCTCGAGGAAGCCTTCCTGGACATTCTGAAAACGCGATGATTCCCCGAGCCCTTATTCCCTACCTGGGAATCCTCAAGGATTCCTTCCGCGAGGCGCTGTCGTCCCGCGTGCTCTGGGTGCTGCTGCTGATCAGCACCCTGTTCCTGCTGGTCATTGCCCCCTTTGGCATCAGCGATCGACGGGCCACCACCCTGCCCCGCTGGGCGATCACCAACTGGCCCGAGCTGAACCGCCGCCTGGCGACCGGGGCCGAAGAGAGCGCCCCGCCCGCCGTCCGCCGCCTGTGGCAGCGCCTCCCCAAGGAACTGCAGGATCGCATCCACGCCCAGGTCGCCACGGGCGATTCCAGCTTCAATCGCGACCTCGCCGAAGCGATCCGCCGGAACCTCAACCAGCAGATCGAATCGCCCGATTTCTACACAGCCGACGCCTGGCCCCCAGGGAGCCTCCCGGAAGAGGCGAAGACACTCACCTCGACGGGGGTCGAGCAACTCGACAAGGCGAACCGCGAACGGCTGCATCGACTGCTGATCGAAGCCTCTCTCCCGGGCACCATCAGTGCCGACAACTCGAACGCCACCAGTGTCTCGTACCTGGTCTGGACGCCGTTCGACAACCTCCCCTTGACCCGTCCCCAGCTGAAGACCCTCATCCGCGGGGTGGTGGCGGCCGTGATGAACCTGCTGATTGGCACCTTCGGGGTGCTCGCCGCGGTGCTGGTGACCGCCCCGATGATCACCCAGACCTTCGAGCCCGGCTCAATCGACCTGCTGCTCAGCAAGCCGGTGTGGCGCTCGGGGGTGTTTCTTACGAAAGTCCTGGGGGGCGGGGCGTTTATCGCGTTCAACGCCCTGTATTTCGTGACCGGCATGTGGCTGATCGCGGGCTGGCGGTTTGATCTCTGGATTGGCTCGCTGTGGTGGTGCATCCCCCTGTTTGTCTTCATGTACCTGGTCTTTTTCTCGGTCTGCTCGTTCGCGGGAGTCGTCTGGCGGAACGCCATCGTGGCGATGGTGCTGACCGTCTTCTTCTGGGGACTGGGGGGCGGGATCAGCCTGGTGTCGTCGGTGATGGGCCAGGTCAGTCTCGACGCCCGCAAGATCAACCGGCTGGTGCCCGGAACCCAGGGCCGCATCGGCATCACCGCCCAGGGGCAGGTGCAGGAATGGAATGAGGCGGCCCGCAAGTGGGAAGAGGTGTTTGTCGGCCCCAACAAGCTCCCGGTCCGCTCGCCGCCCTGCAGGGGGACTGGCTCGGCCCTGTTCAAGACCCCACCACGCGCCGCCTGTATGCCAGCCGGCAGGCTCCCCGCCGGGAACGCCGCGGGTTCAACCTCTTCCCCCCCGCCAGCAACCTGCTGTTCAGCGAGTCGGATGACGCCAGTCGCCAGCAGGAGGGCCCGGCGCTCCCCGCGGGCCCCCGGGCCCTGTTCATGGGCGAACCCGGTCAACTGCTCGCCGTCGCCACCGATGGCGTCTTTGAACTCCAGGTCCCGGCTGGTGAGAAACTGTCGAAAAAGGTGGGCAAGTTTCAGTTCCTCGGGCCCAACCCCCGGCTCAAGCTCAACAAGGACAGTGCGGCGGGGCGCGACCCGGTGTCGGGACGGATCGCGACGTTTTCAAATGGAGAAGTCTCCCTGCTGGCACGGCAGCCCGAGACGGGCAAGTTCGAACTGCTGGCCCGCCGCGAACTGACCGAGGCGGTCAAGGCCGAGCGGGTCACCATCAGCCCGACGCCGGGCGGAATCGTGCTGGCCCTCGATGAAGGCCGGGTGCTGGTGCTCGACCCGCAATCACTCGCGACCGTGCACGAGTTTCGCCCCAGCCGGTTTGACGAACCGCGGCTTGCCGAGACCTCATCCGACGGCAAGCACGTGGTGGTCCTGTACATGCAGGGAACGTGCTGGGTGTACGACACCCAGGCGCAGCGCGAACTCCCCTCGAACTTCAGTTGGCGCGAGATTTCGGCGGTCTCGTTCGAGCCCACCCCCGCCGTCGACGGAGGAGCCCCGGCGGGCGACAGACTGTGGGTGGTGGACCGGGGGACGCGGCGGTCGCTGTACCAGCTCGACAGTGGCTCCCGGCAGAAGCGCGAGGCCCCGGGGCTTGAGATCACCGACATGCTGTACTACTACGTCTTGCCTCCGCTCGAGAATGCCATTCGCAAGCCGGTCGAATTGAACGAGGTGACAACCTGGCTGCTGGCCGATCGCGATGCCGAGCCAGTCCCCGACATGCCCGAGGATGCGCAGATCGCCCGAACGAGAATCGACGCCTGGGGCCAACTGCGGCATAGCACAAACTTCCAGGGAGTGGTCTTGCTGCTCACCTGCATCTACATCGCGCGGAAGGACTTTTGAGCCTCACTCCGCAGGGACCGGGCCGGCAGAAAATTGCGAAAGCCGGTTCTGTACGCCGCGGGGGCGGTGCCCCCAGGGTCACAAGACGCTGCGTCCCCCTGCAGCGCATGCGAGATCTGTGACAGCAGTTCCGTCATGGCACGGGCCTGGTGACAAGCCAGCGGAAAGTGCACCCCGCGACCAACACGCCCCCCGCCCGCGGGTGGTCACAATTTCCGCAGCAGCCGCCGCCACAGCGCCAGCTGACCAGGGAGCGGTGCGGCATCACGTTACCGATCGCGCCTCACACGTCGGCAGACGGTTGGGCCGCTCCTTAGCCCATCGGGCCCTACATCAGCCTCGCTGGGTGAGCCTCGCTGGGCGAGGTTGGCTTTGGGAGGTTCGCTTCCCCGGGCTTCGCACCATCCGGGTTCGAACGGGGCCGACCAGGGTTGACCGAGGTCGGGTCATGCGGGAAGGTACCTGCGTCGGGAGTGGCACTGGCTGTCCCCCGCGCTGCAAAGTCCCCCTCAATCTCTCCTCACGGGTTCGCCCCGGAGTTGTGCATGAATTCCACGATGCGGGCGTGGCATCTGGTTCCCGATGGGCAGGCGTTCCGGCTCGAACTCACGACCCGCCCGCTCTCCCTGCCTGGACCTGGGCGGGTGCTGGTCAAGGTGCAGGCGGCATCGCTCAATTACCGCGATCTCATCATCCAGAAAAAACTGGCGGGTCGCGAAGCCGCGGGACGCATCCCCCTCTCCGACGGCGCGGGCGAAGTCGTCGCCGTCGGGCCCGATGTCAAACGCGTGCAGGTTGGTGACCGCGTCGCAGGCTGCTTCTTCCAGACCTGGCTCTCGGGCCGCTTCGACATGCGGCACCACCAGCACGACCTGGGGGGTACCATCGACGGCATGCTGTGCGAGTACGCCGACCTCTCGGCCGAAGGGGTGGTCCCCATCCCCCGCACCCTCAACTACGCCGAGGCGGCCTGCCTCCCCTGTGCCGGGCTGACCGCCTGGTACGCCCTGATGACCCGCGGCGAACTGCGGCCTGGCGAAACGGTGCTGGTGCTGGGGACCGGGGGGGTCTCGATGTTCGCCCTGCAACTGGCGGTCTCGCTGGGGTGCCCGGTCACAGCCATCAGCAGCTCTGAAGACAAACTTCGCCGCTGCCGCGACCTCGGGGCGACCCACACGGTCAACTACCGCGATTTTCCCGACTGGGATCGCGAAGTCTGGCGGCTCTCGGGGATGCGGGGCGTCGATCATGTGGTCGAAGTGGGTGGCCCGGGAACGCTGGGCAAATCGCTCGGCTGCATCGCCCCCGGCGGACACATCGCGCTGGTCGGGGTGCTGACCGGGTTCGGTGCCCCGGCGGCCAGCCTGTTCCCGCTGGTCGGCCGCAACGCGCGGATCTCGGGCATCTACGTCGGCTCGCGCGAAGACTTTCTCGATCTCGGCCGCTTCGTCGAAGTGCAGGGACTCAAACCGGTCATCGACCGCACGTTCGCGTTTGACCAGGCTCCCGAGGCGTTTCGCTGGCTGGAAGGCCGGCAACACGTCGGCAAGGTGGTCATCCGCATCGGGTCGCAGGGCTGACATCGCCGCGTTGTTGAACTCACCCGGCGCCGCGATCAGCCTGCGTCGCCAGTGGCCAGCGGCAGTCTCGACTCCCGGCAATCGTTCTTCATCGCCCCCCCTGAAGCGAAACTCACGCCGGTGAGGTTTCCTGGGCGGGTGCGATGTCGCGTTTCGAATGACGCGAACCCTGTGACATTTCTCCCGGGAACTGACAGCCGCCCCTGCGGTGTCGCCCAGCGACGAAGAACCGGTTAGGCTGTGGCTTGTCGAGGCTGTGGTTTGTCTCGCTCTCCGACCTTCCGCTTCTCTTCGTCGCGAAATCGCTCATGACCATTCCGGGTTTGCCTCTCTGTCATCAGACGTCCCTGCGTCGCCTGCTGCTGACCATCGCACTGGCTGTCGGCTCGCTCTTCTCGGCCCAGGCCACCTCGCGGTCGCTCGCCGCCGAAGGGGACGTTCCCGAGGGAGAAATCCTGAAGAAGACGTTCGAGCAGAGCCAGATCTTCCCCGGCACATTCCGCGACTACTGGATTTACGTTCCGAAGCAGTACGATCCCGCGAAACCGGCCTGCGTGTATGTCAACCAGGATGGCATCCAATACAACGCCCCGAAGGTATTCGACCAGCTGATCGCCAAGGGCGAGATGCCGGTCACGATCGGGGTCTTCGTGATGCACGGACGGGTCAAGGCGGCCCAACCCGACGCCGCCCTCGATCGCTTCAATCGCAGCTACGAATACGACGGCCTCGGTGACGCCTACGCCCGCTTCCTGCTCGACGAGCTGCTCCCCGACGTCGAACGCCAGGCCGCCAGCGACGGCCGGCCCCTCAAGCTTTCCCGGCGGGGAACCGACCGCGCCATTGGCGGGGCCAGCAGTGGCGCCATCTGCGCCTTCACTGCCGCCTGGGAACGCCCCGATGCCTTCCAGCGGGTCTTCAGCTCCATTGGCACCTACGTTGGCCTGCGCGGGGGGAACGTCTACCCCACGCTCGTCCGCAAGTACGAGCCCAAGCCAATCCGCGTCTTCCTGCAGGACGGCAGCAACGACCAGAACATCTACGGTGGCGACTGGTGGATGGCCAACCTCGAGATGGAGCGGGCCCTCAAGTTCGCCGGGTACGAGGTCGATCACGCCTGGGGCGAAGGGGGCCACGACATCAAGCAGGCCACCGAGGTCTTTCCCGACGCCATGCGCTGGCTCTGGAAAGGCTGGCCCGAATCCCCCATCGCCGGTCGCGGCTCCCCGCAACTGCAAGACATCGTGGTGCCGGGCGAAGACTGGAAGCTCGTGGGCGAAGGTTACAAGTTCACCGAGGGCCCAACGGCCAACGCCCGCGGGGAGGTCTTTTTCAACGACGTGGGCGACAACAAGACCTACCGCGTGAATGCCCAGGGACAGCCCGAGGTCTGGCTCGCCGACAGTCAGCGTGGCGATGGCCAGCGGTTTGGCCCCGACGGGCGGCTGTATGCCGCCTCGGCGACGCAGGAGGCGATCCTGGCGTGGAACGAAGCGGGTCAGTCCGCCGTGTTCGCCAAGGGCTTCCGGGGGAACGACCTGGTTGTCCGGCATGATGGGGGCATCTACGTAACCCACCCCGGCTGGAACGGGACCGATCCCAGCCAGATCTGGTTCATCTCCCCCAAGGGAGAGGCGCGGGTGGTGGACAAGGGGTTGCGGTTCTCGAACGGCATCTGCCTCTCGCCCGACCAGTCCCTGCTGTATGTCGCCGACAGTCGCAGCCACTGGGTCTACAGCTACGTGGTGCAGCCCGACGGCTCACTCACCCACAAGCAGAAGTACTTTCACCTGCATGTCCCCGACACGGCGGAGGAGAGTGGTGTCGATGGGCTGCGGGTGGATCGCGATGGGCGCCTGTACTGCGCCACTCGCCTGGGTCTGCAGATCTGCGATCAGGCGGGCCGGGTCAACTGCATTGTGCCCAGCCCGAATGGCAAGCTGGCGAACCTGACCTTCGGTGGCCCCGAGTTCGACACGCTCTACGCCTGCTGCGGCGACAAGGTCTACTCGCGGAAACTGAAAACCCGCGGCCTGCGTCCCCAGGATCCGCCGCACAAGCCCGGTGCGCCGCGACTGTAATTGCGATTCTGGCTGCCACACCTTGCCCACAGCCGGCCCGTTGTTCCAGCCGGCCGGTTGTTCCAAAGAGCCGAATGTGGTGAATCCCCCGCAGGGGACTTCCTGCGGGGGATTTTCCCCGCCCGCAACGCTGTGGTCGCAATGCCAACCAGGTCGTGCAGCCGAACGGGCTGGGGCTGAACTTGCCGGGCGTGGCCGACCAGAACCCCAAGACTGCCCCGGCCGCCATCGCTTCCTGATCGCTCGACATGTCCGAACCTCAGTCTCCCTCATCCCCTGCCTCCGGTAGCGGCACACCACAGCCTGCTCCCGACGTCGCGCTCCAGCAGGCCCCGCTCGCCAACACTCCGAAGGTCACCATCAAGGTCCGTCGCGATGGTCCCCTGCTGATCACCGGCCCGGTGCGGATTGTCGATCCCCAGGGGGGCGAGTGGCAGATTCCCGACGGCCCCAACGTGGCGCTCTGCCGGTGTGGCCACTCGGCTCAACGCCCCTTCTGCGACGGTCGCCACCGCGAACTCAAGTTCGCCGCCGACGACCGCGCCCCCACCTCGCCCGCACCCGCACCCGCAACCTCGGCCTCACCCTCTTCCTCGTCCCCGGGACCCAATCCGCGGTGAAACGCCTGTTCGCCATCCTCCCCGCAGTCGGCCTCAGCCGGCGCATGGGTGTCCCCAAGCTGACGCTTCCGTGGGGCGACCGGCTGGTCATCGACCGGGTGCTCGACGCTCTCGACCTTCCCGCCATCACTGCCCGCGTGCTGGTCACCCGGTCCGACAATGTCCCGCTGGTCCACGCCGTCGCCCGGCACCCCACGGTCACTCTCCTTCAGCCCGATCCGCCCCCCGCCGAGATGCGGCACAGTGTCGAGGCGGCCCTGCGGGAGATCGAGCGTCGCTTCGCTCCCGCCCCCGGCGATGGCTGGCTGCTGGTCCCCGCCGATCATCCCCTGCTCGATCGCACCACCATCGCCACGCTCTGTGAGGGCTGGCAGACCTGCGACGCCCCCCTGCTCATCCCCACGTTCGACGGGGCGACCGGCCACCCGGTTGTCTTCCGCTGGGATCTGGCCACCGAGGTCTTTCAGCTTCCCCCCGGGACGGGACTCAACGCCATTTCCCGCCGCCATGCCGCGGAATCGCGTCAGATTCCTGTCGCCAACCCCGGAATCTGCGAAGATCTCGATACCCCCGCCGACCTGGCCCGGCTGCGTCCCGAATTCCCCCGGGCCAGCCCCCCCGGCTGACCCTCGCAGTCGCCTTGAATCAGAGGATCGGGCTCCCCTACGATTTTTTCGGTGAGTTGCGGCCCCGGTCGGGCCACTCTCCCTCCTCCACTTCCCGCGTTGAATGCCATGTCCAGCGAGCCCAAACCCCCGGCAGCCCCCTCTCT
>CAIUHT010001028.1 GCA_903898975.1 uncultured Planctomycetaceae bacterium | reverse complement strand
CCGCGACGGGGTTTTGGGTGTTTCGCGGGGCGGGTCTCGCGGGAGAGGGGGGATGTGTGCGGGCGACGGTTGTGGCTTGCGCGCGGCGATTTATCCGGACGGCAAGTTGTTGTTCCCCCACCCCCTGCCCCTCCCCCGCGGCGGGGTTTTGGGGGGTTGGCGGGGCGAGTCTCGCGGAAGAGGGGAGATGGCTTGCTGGATGCGCGCTCGCACCTCACCGCCTTGAGCTTGCGGGTCTATGTGACAGTTCTGGGTCTGCCAGACGTGGCCGCCGCGGAAGCTGTCAGGAAAGGCGATGACCGGCGGCGGACAAGACTTCGAGAATTCCGCGGCAGAAATCGGGGAGATCGTCGGGCTTCCGGGAGGAGACGAAGTGCCGGTCGATGACGACCGGGGCGTCTTCGAAGACCGCCCCGGCGTTTTCGAGATCGTCGCGAATGCCGGGCGAGCCGGTGACGCGGACACCGCGGTAGACGCCCGCCGAGATCGGAATCCAGCCGCCGTGACAGATCGCCGCGACCAGTTGGCCAGCGTGGGCGAAATGACGCGTCAGCGATTTGACGACGGGATCGCGGCGGAGCTTATCGGGCGAAAAGCCGCCTGGGATGACGAGGCCCGAGAATTCCCCAGCGACGATGTCTTCGAGCGCGGCGTCGCTGACACAGGGATAGCCATGCTTGCCCGAGTACTTCTGGCGGGCCTTTGGTCCGGCCACCACGACGTGGGCGCCGGCCTCGATGAGCCGAAGCTTCGGGTACCAGAGTTCGAGGTCTTCGTAGATGTCATCGACGAACATCAACAGCTTGGGAGGAGCGGTGGAGTTCATGGGGAGCCCAAATAGTGGAGATGAGGGGGGATGGATGACGTCGCCGTCCGTGGGGCTGGTTGAGCCTGGGAGAGGCGATGCCGCGGTGGACAGCGGGGGGAAATTCCGCGGGTGAGGCGGGAGCGGTTCAGTCGCCCCCCCCCGGGGGAAGTTGGCGGCGTTGTTTGCGTTCGGCGTTTTCGCGCTTGTCCTGCAGGCGGCGGCGTTGAGCGCCGCGGCTGGGTTTGGTGGCGCGGCGTTTTTTGGGGACGACCAGGGCGGCCCGGATGAGTTGGGCCAGCTTTTCCCGACAGTCTTCGATGTTCACCCGCTGATCGCGGGTGAGTTCACTGGTGATGACGATGTCACCGGTGGTGGTGATGCGGGTGGGAAAGAGCTTGAGCAGCCGTTCGAGCACGGGGGGGGGCAGCACCGAGCTGTGCCCGGGATTCCAGCGCAACAACGCCTTGCTGGCGACCTTGTTGACGTTCTGTCCACCGGGACCCGAACTGCGGGCGAAACTGAAGTGCAGTTCGTCTTCGGGAATGTGGAGTGAGGGAGAGATTTCCAGCATGATCGAACGGGCGGGCGAATTGAGGTCGGGCCAAGTTCGCGAACTGGCCGCGGCTGAAGTAGCATACCGAACTTGAGCGTTGCCCAACACTTGGGCGATTCGGGACGAAGTTTCTCGAGAAGACTCTGGATACGGCACTGGGGAAGATTCTGATGCAGGCGAGCGACTTGAGGACCGAAGTGCGGGGGTGCGGGCGCGAGATTCGCACGGGCTTCAGCCGGCTGACGCTGGGGGCCTGCCTGGCGGGGCTGCTGATGTGGGGCGTGGGGTTGGGCGTCACTGCGAAGGTCTTGGCCGAGGCCCCCCCGGCCGAACGGCTGGGCTACAAGCTGTTGTTCTCGGACCGGTTCGATGCCGACACGACGGGCTCGTACGAATTCAGCGACCCGCAGGCGTGGAAGTGGCTGCCGCTGGAGGGGCGCGGCGTGCTGAGCCAGTTCCAGGCGAGCAAGGTGCAGACACCGGTGCGGTCGCCGTTCAACCGGGCCCTGGTGAGGAACCTGACGGTGGGCGACTTCGTGCTGGATGTGAAGCTGCAGTCGACGATCAAGGATTATGATCACCGCGATTTGTGCCTGTTTTTCGGCTTCCAGGACCCAGCCCACCTGTATTACGTGCACCTGGGGAAGAAGGCCGACGACCATGCGAACCAGATTTTTATTGTGAATGGCGAGCCCCGGAAGAAGATCTCGCTGCAATCGACGGCAGGGACGGCGTGGACCGACGGCTGGCACCACGCCCGCGTGGTTCGCAAGGTGGGTGCGGGGACGATCGAGGTGTATTTCGACAACATGGAGACCCCCGTGATGCGTGCCGAGGACAAGACGTTTGTGTGGGGCCAGGTGGGAGTGGGCTCGTTCGACGACACCGGAAATTTCGATGAGCTGGCGGTGTTTGGAGAGCGCGTGGTGAAGCCAGTCGGCAAGTGAGCCAGTCGGCAAGTGAGCCAGTCGGCAAGTGAGCCAGTCGGCAAGTGAGCCAGTCGGCAAGTGAGCCAGTCGAGTGACAGCTTTGGGGTGAGGGGCTGGAGACGCGGATTCCAAATTCGAGGGAGGTTGCGATGCGGACCTGGGAAGCAAAAGCGGGGCGGGTGAGCGGGATGGCGCGGGGCGTGCTGCGGGGCGTGGCGGTGGGTGCGGTGTTGTGGCTGGCGGGTTGCGGCGGGGGTGAGTCGGCCGGGCCCGAGAAGGGAGCAACCGCGGCCCCGCGCAAAAAGACCGAGAAAACCGTGGCCAAGGCCGGACGGACGGAAAGTGGGGAATCGAAGCCGAAAGCCAAGGCGAAGCCGTTGCAGCTGGGTGGGGGAACTTCAGCGGCGGGAGCGGCGGCGACGGGCGGGGGGTTGCCCAGCGTGGAGGAGACGGTGGCGCGACTGCAGCCGTTTCAGATCTTTTTGGGTCGCTGGCGGTGGGTGACGCAGAAAAAATTCGGCGATTTTCCGAAGTCGGGCGAAGACCTGCAGTGGGCGTGGGACTTTCGCAGTGAGCCCAAGCTGCCGGCGATCCGGGCGAAAAGCGAGGACCATCCGTATCTGAAAGAGATTCGGCTGACGGTGGATCCGGCGGAGGGGGACCGGTACCAGGCGTGGGTGACTGCTGCGGAGGGGGGAGCCGCGCGACGCCTGGCGGGGACGTGGGAGGAGGATCATTCGCCGGCGGAGCGTCCAGACGGAAAGATTCTGCAGCGGAGCTTCAAGCTGAAACTGCGGCAGGTGGAACCGGCGGAGGGAGATCAGTGGCAACTGACGCTGAGCCTGCTGGACAACGATCAGTTTCTGGCGGAGTTGAAGCGACGGGTCGCAGGGGGGGAGACATGGCAGCAGCTGGACACAGTTCGGCAGCAGCGGGAAGGGACATCGTTCGCGGTGGCGGAGAGTGACAATCCGGGGCCGAAGTGCGTGGTGTCGGGGGGGTTGGGGAGCATGTCGGTGAGCTACGAGGGGAAGACGTATCCGGTCTGCTGCTCGGGGTGTGCGGCGGCGTTCAACGATGAACCGCTGCGCTGGCTGTCGAAGCTGAAGGATGGGAAGCCGGAGGGGAAGTGAGGTAGTGGATTGGCCAGGAATGGGTCGGTCGGAGTGTGCCCGCACGGGGGAGTGGACTGGCCTGGAGAGTGGTGCGGGGGGGGTGCGGCCAGCCGGTTGTCGGGCGACGGATTGGGGGAGGCTCGGCGGGTGGAGTTGAGGCCGGCGGAGGCGGGCCAAACGGACCCCAGGAATTCACGTAAACCACTATTTTTTATTGACTTGTGACTTTTGCAAAAGCGTGAGGCCCGGGGGTGGAAGTCGGGG
>CAIUHT010001027.1 GCA_903898975.1 uncultured Planctomycetaceae bacterium | reverse complement strand
TGGTGCCTGGCGATTCGACGTCTGCCAGGCATCAGGCCGAGTTTTTGACGAAACTGGTTGCGAATCGTTCTGCTTCACGACCGGTGCGACGGTGGGCTTCGCACTGACTGCAGTTTGAATCCGATCGTCAAAGTCTGATCGTCAAACTTTGCTGTTCGCAAACGGGCTGATGTTGCGAGTCGGTCATGGTGGCTCGGGGTTTCGGGTAGCGACTGATTACGGGTAGCGACTGATTACGGATAGCGAGTGATGATGGGCTGGTCGCTCCCCGGGAATCATTGCTGCTCGCCGAAACTCAAGTGGTCCATTCGCTGTTTTTCCCCGCGACTCGGCGTTCCGGAAAGCAACACGCTGGCAAGCAGTTGCTGACACGCCGGTCGCTGGCACGAACTCGAGCCATGCCACACTCCAATCGGCGTGCTGATCTCAGCCTGGAGCAGCGTGAACGGTCACGACGGATTGTCATGTCAGACCTCGTGCAGTGCGGTCGTCAGCAGCGAGACAGGTTCAGGAGTGTTCGAGAACTCTCCCGCGCAGCGGCCCTGTGGGGCGGTTCGATTCGCACGACAGGCAACCTGTGGTGCGTGGGGTTGTTGAAGTCAGTTTGCCGCAGTGTTTCCCAGTGGAACATCGCGGTGGCCGCTTGCGTGTCTGCAGGCGGGATGGCCCGCTGATGGGGGAGTTCCACGATCACCCGTCAGGCTGTTACGGCTGGCTCTCGAGAAATTCAGCCGGGCAGGCCCCTGGTACAAACGGCAGTGGCTGCGGTTGGGCCTCAGGCAGTTTGCTCAAGGTGGCCTGCGGACTGAAGGGTTGGCCCCGAGAGGGGCGGGTGGTCAGCAACCACCGGCTGTGACGAGTGGTGTGGGAGTGAGCTGGTGGTCCCGCAGGGTTCGCTGACTGCGGGAGTACGGTGGCGGAGAAGGAGATCCCCGCTTGAGATTGACGTGCGAAGGAACGCTACCCTGTTTCTTCCTCGGTTCTTTTCTTCCTCGGTCGGGGATAACGATCATGGCTAGTTACAACAAAGTGATCCTGGTGGGGAACCTGACGCGAGATCCGCAGGTCAAGCGGACCCCTGGGGGGCAGGCGGTCACCGAACTCGGGCTGGCGGTCAATCGCACCTGGTTCGACAAGCAGTCCAACTCCCGGCGAGAGGAGACCACCTTTGTCGATGTCACCCTCTGGGGTCGCGACGCCGAGGTCGCCGGGGAATACCTTTCCAAGGGTCGCCCGGTGCTGATTGAAGGTCGGTTGCAACTCGACCAGTGGGAAGACAAGCAGTCGGGTCAGAAGCGGAGCAAACTGCGGGTTGTCTGCGAGCGGATGCAGATGCTGGGGTCGCGTGATGGGTCCGGAGGAGGGGGAGGCCGCAGCGCCCCGCCCCCGTCGGAATCGTACGGAGGGGGAGACGACTTTGGAGATTCGGGCCCCAGCACCCCGTCGTATCAGGGGGGGAGTGGGTTTTCGGGTGGCAGCGAGCCCCCCTCGGACGAGGTGCCGTTCTAAGGTCGGGCTGGCATCAGCCCGCCCGTCGTGCGAGAGCCCTCTGCCAAGAGGACGTTGCCAACTCAAGCCGGTGCCCTGACGCCCGAGGCGTTCGGATCCAGTCCGGGGGCTAGACCGACGGGGGCTAGACCGACGGGGGCTAGACCGACGGGGGCTAGACCG
>CAIUHT010001026.1 GCA_903898975.1 uncultured Planctomycetaceae bacterium | reverse complement strand
TGGAACAGGCGGCCCGGGCAGTGCGGGCGCTGGGCTCGGTTGGGCAGACAAGTGACCTGGCGACATTCGAGCGGGTGCAGGAATCGCTCGAACGGCTCGCTTCCGAACGGCAGCGGGGCATTGCCCGCCGGGCGGTCGCCGAACTGGACCGCCTGGGCGACGCCCGCACCCGGCATGCGATGCGGCGGTTTGAAGAACTGGGGGGCCGCATGAAGAAGTCGCGGATGTCGAACCTCGTGCAGTTCAACAACGCCGGTCTCGACGCCCGGCCCCCGCAGGCGGTGCTCAACCGGCACTGGAAGGGGACCGACGCCGACCTGGTGCTGCTGACTCGAATTGGCCGGCTTGAAACGCTGTACGTGACCCGCAGCGCACCGGTCACACCGCAGGCGCTCGAGAAACTCCGCCGGCAGATGGGCCCGACGTTTCAGATTCAGCCCCGGGGCGACGCCATGGTGGGCATTGTGGGGCAGTCGCAGGAAGAGGGGTGCGTGGTGGGCGGCATTGAAGAGGGCTCACCTGCCGAGAAAGCGGGCCTCAAGCTGGGCGATGTGATCCGCCAGTACAACGGCATCGAACTCGATGGCTTCGAAAAGCTGGTGGAGATTACCCGCGAGCTGAAGCCGGGGACGAAGATCACCCTCGACATCCTCCGCAACGAGACCGCGCGGACACTCGAACTCGAGTTGGGTGAGTTCGAGTAAGCGCCCAACGCGGAATGCGACCGCCCCAATGTCACTCTGGTGGACCAGCGTCTGCGGACGAGAGTCCCGGGACGACAGTCTCTGGAACGATTCCGCAAGTGGCAGTCCTCATTTCCAGGCAACCGCCTTGGCAGTGATTAGATCCGGGGCTGAGCGCCCTGCCTGACACGACCCGGATTCCTTAAAGGACAGGCTCGAATCACAACCCGGATCGGCCCCCACCCGGAGTGTTTTGAGCCATCCTGCCGGAGGGAGGTCTCGTCAAGTCTGTGCGAGAATCTCTGGCTGGGTGGCGGTCCGGTTCGCACGATGGGCAAAAATTGACCTGCGGGACCACACGCTTTCCCATGGGGGAGGGCTACAATCCCGCCCCGTGTCGGTGCTGTTGTGTGGCCCGACCGTGGCGGTTCTCCAACTGGAACGGGATTCCCGTTCTTCCTGACACACCTGCATCGCATGTCTGCCAATCGATTGGATCTCGACTGGATTCGGGGTGAGTTTCCCGGACTCGCCCATCGCCAACAGGGTGCCCCCGTCGCTTTCTTTGACGGTCCCGCGGGGAGCCAGGTTCCCGCCCGGGTGGGCGATGCGGTCCGCCAGTACCTGTTGCACACCAACTCGCAGCATGGCGGGCTGTTTGAGGTGAGCCGGGCGAGTGATGCGATTCTCGACGCCGGCCACCAGGCTCTCGCCGACTTCGTGGGGAGTCCCGACCCCGGGACGATCGCGTTCGGGGCGAACATGACCACGCTGACGTTCGCGGTCAGCCGGGCCCTCGCCCGGTCGTGGCTCCCGGGGGATGAGATTGTCGTCACCTGGCTCGACCACGAGGCCAATGTCGGACCGTGGCAGCAGGCGGCGACCGACGCGGGAGTGGTGGTTCACAAGGTTCCGGTCCGGCTGGCCGATGGCACGCTTGACCTCGCTCAATTCCACGAAATGCTGTCGCCCCGGACCCGGCTGGTCGCCGTGGGGCTGGCCTCGAACATGACGGGCACCGTGAACCCGGTCGCCGAAATGGTGGCGGCCGCCCACGAAGTCGGGGCGCTCACGTATCTCGACGCCGTCCATTACGCCCCGCACGCCCCGCTCGACGTGGTGGACCTTGGGGCCGATTTCCTGGTCTGTTCGGCGTACAAGTTTTTCGGTCCGCACCTGGGGGTGCTGTACGGTCGGCGGGAACTGCTCGAGAGCCTGGCTCCGTACAAGCTGCGGGTCGCCACCAACACGCTCCCCGGACGCTGGATGACAGGGACCGCGTGCCACGAGGGGATCGCCGGGGCCCTCGCGAGCATCGACTACCTCAACGACCTGGGACGTCGCGTGCAGCCTGCCGCGTCCAACCGACGGGAGGCGTTGCTGGCCGCGCTGCGAGCCATTCAAGCCTACGAGCAGGACCTCTCGCTGCAGATGCTGGCGGGCCTGGCGCGCCTGCCGCAGTATCGCGTGTGGGGCATCACCGACCCGGCCCGCGTCGCCGAGCGGGTACCGACCTTCTCGCTCACGCACACCACGCAGACCCCCGCGCAGCTGGCCACGCAACTGGCCGAGGCGGGCTGCTACGCCTGGGCGGGGAACCACTACGCGCTGGGCTTCAGCGAGGCCGCCGGGCTCGAGCCGCACGGCACCCTGCGGATTGGACTGCTGCACTACAACACCCCCGCCGAGGTCGACCGCGTGCTGGGTGAACTGGCCCGCATTGGCTGATCTCCCCCGGCCGACCCGAGCGCGACTCCCGATCGACCGCCCCGGCTGCCAGGGCGACCGACTGCCGCGATGAGCATCTCGCCCGGCTGCCAACTGCGTTCGGCAGCCGCCCCCGCCGGATGACATTGTCAATCAACTTTCGCGCCCGTCGGGCCACAGCTAGAATCGCGGCTGGCGATGGGGGCGAACGTCGGCGGGCCGCTGGCCCCGGCGTGCGTTTCGCCCCTCCCGGCTGCGCCGTTCAGCCGAAGTGGGTTGCTCCTCGGCTCCCGCGTTGGCTGTGGCTGGCCGCTGCGGCTCCCCTGGTTCAGTTCTTTGCGTTGAGGTGCCTGTTCATGTCGCTGTCACGCCGGACGTTTGTTGGTTCTGCCCTCGCGGGGGCTGTGGGAGTTGGGGGACTCGCGAACGCGGCACAGGGCGAAGGGGCCAAGGCCGACTCCGCCACCCCGGGCAAGACCCCGCACACCAGGTTCGCCGTCAATTGCGAAATGTGGTTCCGCAAGCTCCCGTTTCTCGATCGCATCGCGGCATCGGCCGACCTGGGCTTTCCCGCGATCGAGTTCTGGCCGCACGAGGGGAAAGATCTCCCGGCGATCGCCAGGTTGTGCGCCCAGCGGAATATCGCGGTGGCCCAATTCACGGCATGGGGCTTCAAGCCGGGCTTGAACGAAACGAAAAACCACGACGCCTTCGTCAAGGCGATCGAGCGGGGCTGTGAAGTGGCGAAGCAACTGAACTGCCCGTTGATGACCGTGGTCGCGGGAGACGATGTCCCGGGGCTGACGCAAGAGCAGATGCACCAGAACACCATCGAGGGGCTGAAGCGGGCCGCGCCGATCGCCGAGAAGCACCGCGTGACGCTGATTCTCGAACCGATGAACATTCGGGTCGACCACAAGGGGCACTGCCTGTATGGCAGCGGCCCGACGCTGAAGATCTGCCAGGCGGTGAATTCCCCGGCGGTGAAGATCAACTGGGACCTGTACCACATGCACATCACCGAGGGGGACCTGTGCGGGCATCTGCGCGAAGGGTTCGCCGCGGGGCACATTGGGTACCTGCAACTCGCCGACCATCCCGGGCGGAACGAACCGGGAACGGGCGAGATTCATTACAACCGGGTGCTGAAAGAGGCGTGGAAGCTGGGCTATCGGGGCTACGTGGGACTGGAGTTGAACCCCAAGACCACCGAATTGGCCGCCGCCCAGGCGTGTGCCCGGGCCGACGCCTGGGAGGTCGACTGACCGCACGCCAGGCGCAAGCCATCGCCACTGCCTGCAGCAGTGCCGCCGCATTCTGTCCGCGGGCGAGACCGGCGCGGACGCAACCGCTCGAGCCTGGCACCTCGTTGAACACCCAGGTGGGTTCAGACCACATGATTCCAACCTCTGCCGGTCCAGACGAAGACGCCTTCGACATGGAGAGCACACCACGGGATGACGTTCCACTGGATGGCATCCAACTGGTTTCCCCTGAACTGGCCCCTTCCCAACTGGTCTCCACCGAACTGGCCTCTGCCGCACCAGGTCCCACCGCTGCGGTCGTGACACAGCCGAGGGCCGACTTCGCGTTGGAATCGGATGCCGACGATGCGTGGGGCGCGGCGTTGTGTGACGCACTGGTCCGACTGGAGGCGGGGCGACCGTCGCCCGCCGACCTGGCGGAATGTCGGCAACTGGTGCTGGCGGGCGGGCTGGACCAGGTCCAGATCGCACGGCTCCCCACCCCCTGGCAACCCCTCTTTCAGGCCTTGCTCACCGTTTCCACTGCCGCACCGCCAACCTCTCTCACTGGCACATCTCTCTCTGGCCCATCTCTCTCTGGCCCACCGTAACCGCTCGCCCGCGCTGAGCCCCGGGTCCACGGCGAGCACGGGCCGTGCTGAAGCGACCCTGGTTCTCTGCTGTTGTGTGCGTTCCCTCTCTCCGACCACCCCTCTGTCTTGCGAGTCTGTTCCATGAACCGCCCGCTGATCTGGATCTGCTGTATGAGCCTGATGCTGACCGCCACGGGAGTGCAGGCGAATGATGGCCTGGTGGAAGATGTGGTGCTGGCGGTGCACGGGGGCCTGGGTGAATCGCCCGGGGTGCTGACCGCCGAAGAAGAACGCGCCGTGCGGGCCGGACTCGAAAAGGCGCTCAAGGTGGGGCATCAGTTGCTGCAGGAGAAGCGGGCGACCAGCATCGAGGCGGTCGAGGCGGCGATTCGCGTGCTCGAGGATGACCCGCTGTTCAACGCCGGGCGGGGTGCGGTCTTCACCAGTGACGGGCGGAATGAACTCGACGCCTCGATCATGGATGGGCGGAACCGCAAGGCGGGGGCGGTCGCCGGGGTGACGATTGTCAAGAACCCCATCTCGGCCGCTCGCGCCGTGATGGAACGCACGCCCCACGTGCTGCTGGTGAGCAAGGGAGCCGAGGAATTCGCCCGCCAGGTTCAACTGGAACTGGTCGATCCGTCGTACTTCAAGACCGAGAAGCGGTGGCGCGAACTGGAGGAACGCCGGAAAAAGGAACAGGCGCAGCCGCAGGGGCAATCGGCCCTGGGGTTCCCGCTCGACCCAGACCAGACCCGCCGGCACTGGAGCACCGTGGGGGCGGTGGCCCGCGATGCGCAGGGGCACCTCGCCGCGGGAACCTCGACGGGGGGGATGTCTTACAAGCGCTACGGCCGGGTGGGCGACTCGCCCATCATCGGGGCGGGCACCTTCGCCGACGACACGACCTGTGCCGTCTCTTGCACGGGGCATGGCGAGTTCTTCATCCGCTGGCAGGCGGCGAGCGATATCTCGGCCCAGATCGAATACCGGCAGGTCGACGCGCGACAGGCGGTCGACCGGGTGATCAACGGCAAGCTGAAAACAGCCGGGGGCGAAGGCGGGGCGATCGTGCTGGACCGCAAGGGGAATTACTCGTCGGCGACCAACAGCGACAGCCTGTGGCGGGGCTGGATTCACGCCAATGGCGAACTGCGGGTCGAACTCTACCCGGCCAAGCCGTAGTTCCTGGCTTCCCCCGCAACAAGACCGGGCATCAATACCGGCCCCCAAGCCAGTCGCCGTGCCGTGCCTGCTGCCGTGCCCACCGCCGTTCCCAGTCCATTTTGCGAAAGGTCTCCTGCGATGTCGTGCGCTGCCAAGACTCGGCCCACACTCTTCCCCCGGCACTGGCTGGGCCTGGTGCCCGCGGTGCTGATCTCGACCTGTTTTCTCGGGAACTGCCTGATGAACACCTCCGCCGCTGAACCGAACGCTGGCCCCTCCCCCGAACTGCAGGGGCGCTGGGACCTGGAAGTGCAGGGGCCGCAGGGGAGTTACCCGTCGTGGCTCGAAGTCCGCAAATCGGGCTCGAAGACGCTGGTCGGGGCCTACGTCGGGCAGTTTGGTTCGGCTCGGCCCGTGGCCCACATTCGCGGCACAGGGGAGGCGTTTCAGTTCACGGTCCCCCCGCAGTGGGAACAGCGGACGACCGATGTCGATGTGCAGGGCACGCTCCGCGACGACCGGCTGGAGGGGACCATCACCGCCGACGACGGAAGTCGGCTGCGGTTCAAAGGGGTTCGTGCCCCGACGCTGCGGCGGGAGCGGGCCCCGAAGTGGCTGGCCCCGGTGGAACTGTTCAATGGACGCGACCTGGGGGGCTGGAAGACGCAACACGCCGACCGGCCGAATGGCTGGAAGGTGGTGAACGGGCTGCTGGTCAACGCCGAGCCCGGGAACAACCTGCTGACCGAGCAGAAGTTCAGCGACTTTCAGCTGCGGGTGGAGTTCCGCTATCCGCAGGGGAGCAACAGCGGGATTTACCTGCGGGGTCGCTACGAGCTGCAGATCGAAGACAACTTCGGCCTGGAAGCCGACAGTCATCGCATTGGCGGCGTGTATGGGCACCTGACGCCAGTGCGGAACGCGGCGAAGCCCGCCGGGGAATGGCAGACCTACGAGGCGACGCTGGTGGGTCGGGAACTGACCGTGGTGCTGAATGGCGAACGAGTGATTGACCGGGCGACGATTCCAGGGATCACCGGGGGCGCGCTCGACAGCCGGGAGGGGGAACCCGGGCCACTGCTGCTGCAGGGCGACCACGGACCGGTCGAGTTTCGCAAAGTGACCCTGACCCCCGCCGAGTAGGATTCGCGTGTGACGGGGCGACTTGGCACGAGTCCTGCGAGGTCAACAGGCGTTATGAAGTTGGTCAATCGCCGGGGAGGTGTCGCGCGTTGCGGGACCAGGCTGTGGGCCGAGCGGCAAGGTGAGCAGTGGTGTCTCCAGCGTCCCTGATCCCGACGGGAGGGGGCTGGTGGCACGCTGGCAGCAGCGACTTACGGGCTGAAAACAAAACCGCCAGCCGGGGTTGTCCCCGACTGGCGGTCGCTTAGAAACGGGAGCCAGTGTGGCCGAGTGTGTCAGTCGGCCGCGCCAGAAGCGTCGCCATCACGCAGCAACCTGCTTGCGGCGTCCCCGGTAGGCGGCGACACCGCCGGCGGCCAACAGTGCCAGAGCGCAGGCCGACGGTTCAGGAACCGCGCTGCCAGTGTCACCCACGGTAATCGGTGCAAATGGCGTGTTGTTGTAATAGGCCCGAGTAATCGTGTAAGGAGAGGTGCTTAATCCCTGGATGTGAATCTCACCCCAGCCGTAGTAGGTGTTTCCACCACTGGTGAATTTGAACCCGAAGAATCCTGTATCTCCCATGTTCCAGCCTTGGGCACCAAGATCAGTTCCAATCCCTTG
>CAIUHT010001025.1 GCA_903898975.1 uncultured Planctomycetaceae bacterium | reverse complement strand
CACAACCTGTTTGGCATTCCCAACGAAGCCCAGATTGCCGTGGGACCCGACGGACGGGCCCATGTCGCCAAGATCATCCCGGGAAGCAGGGTGGGTGACATGCTGACCTTCGCCCGGTTCGACCATCGCCAGGTGGCGGAGGGCTTCCAGCAGCAGTTGGGGGCCCGGGTGGCCGGCGGGGAACTTTCGGCTGAGACGGCAGACCGGCTGGCGGCAGAGTATGCTGCCGCCCTCCAGGGAACCACCTACCTCGAATGACCATGAGCAGCACACCAGAATTCCAGGCGCAGCCGTACCAGGGGATTGCCACATTTGGCCGGCGTCCCTACGACCCCACTCCCCGGGGGGCCGACGTGGCCATTCTCGGGGCCCCGTATGACAGTGCCACGACGTATCGCAGCGGAGCGAGGCTGGGGCCGCGGGCGATCCGCGAGCAGTCGCTGCTGCTCTGGGGGTACAACAATGCCCTGCGGGTCAATCCGTTCGAGAGCCTGAAGATTGTGGATGCCGGGGATGTGGATGTGGTCCCGGTCGACATCCGGGCCACGCAGGAGGCGATTGAGAAGCGGGTTCACAGCCTGCGATCAAGCGGGGCGCGGGTGTTGCTGCTGGGGGGGGATCATTCGGTGTCGCTGCCGTCGCTGCGGGCCCATGCCAGGGACCTGGGTGAGCTGGCGGTGGTTCACTTCGACGCCCATCCGGACACCTGGAACGAGGAGTTTCCCGGGCAGCGGTACAGCCACGGCACACCCTTCCGGCGGGCACTGGAAGAGAAGCTGATCACGCCGGGGGCGTATTTGCAGGTCGGTTTGCGGGGACCGACGGCCGGGCCGGGAGATTACGAGCAGGCACGGGAACTGGGGGCCCGGGTGCTGACGGCCGATGCGGTGTACGACCTGGGGATGGATGGGGTGCTGGAGGAGATCCACGAGCATGTGGGGAAGCGGCAGCTGTATGTGACGCTCGACATCGATGTGGTGGACCCGGCGTTTGCACCGGGGACGGGGACGCCGGAGGTCGGGGGGCTGACGAGCCGGCAGATTCTGCAGCTGGTCCGGGGGTTGAAGGGGTTGAACCTGGTCGGGTGTGATCTGGTGGAGGTGGCACCGGCGTATGACCCGGCGGGAATCACGGCGATTCTGGCGGCAAACCTGGCGTTTGAGTTTCTGAGTCTGTGGGGGTGTGCCAAGGGGGCGAAAGGGGGCTCTGCGAGATCCCAGGAAAAATTTCGAGGAAGATGATTGACTTAGCCGATGAGTATGCTTATCATTCGACCTCTCCGCTGACGAACAGCAAGTTCAGCAGCCGAGCCACTGCGGTCCGAGGATGGCAGGACGGATCGTGAGTCAGGTTCGTTTGGAGAAGTGTGATCTCGAGCTGGTGTGAGCCGTTGTTGATTTCAGTTTGATTTCGGCTCATTGCGGGCATCCAGAGTGAGGCACTCGCTTGATGTGAAGTGCGTTGCTGGTTGGATGTTGATTCGAGATCACCAGCTGGGGTGGCTTGAAGCAGCCCCGAGCAGATTTTCGAAGAGTCCCTTG
>CAIUHT010001024.1 GCA_903898975.1 uncultured Planctomycetaceae bacterium | reverse complement strand
GGATCGCCCGGGCCCGCTGCCGGCGGCAGTTGCCGATCTCCCCCTGCGGGCGTGGATCAATCCTCCGTCCGACTGGGTCGCAGGCTGGCGCGATGCCGGTCAGCAGTTTGCTTACGAACTCGACTTGCCCCGGCGGGTTCTGCTCCAGCTGGAACCGCGCTCGCCCGTCATCGAGGCCCAACTCGAGCAGCGGGGCGAACTCGTCGGGAACCGCATCGAGTGGCGCTGGCGGGCCGAACAGGTCCGCACCCAGCAGCCCCTCTTCCAGTATGACCTGACCGTCGACCCGCGACTCGAGATCACGCAGGTCGAGGTGTTGCACGAGCAGACCAGTCAGCTGCAACGTTGGTCGCGAACCGGAGATCGCGTCACGCTGTTCCTGATGAGCGCTTCCGAACCGGGCGAAACCATCGAAGTCCGCGGCACGCTGCCACTCGCTGACGGGGTGGCCGGGGGGCTGCCCCTGGTGCGGCTCGAGCACTCCGCCGCCCGCATTGAACGGCGGGTGCTGTTGGCCGATCCCGCCGTACCCGCCCGCCTCGACGCCTCGAACTGGGTCGAAACCCAGGTCGGGGGCCAGCGCGTGCTGTTCGATGCGCCGGTCCCGCCGCAAGCCGAATGGCCCCGCCTGGAATCGACGACGCGGGAGGAACCCGACCGACCGGCGGCCCCCAGCGAGCCCGAGGCGGTCACCCCGACCGGGCCCGATACAGCCACCACCGCGACCGCCGGCCAGATCGCCGAAGTCGAACTGGCCGAGGTGGTGCTGCAGGAGTCCGCCGACGGGGACATGCCGGGTGAGGCGTCGCTGAATGGTCGGCTGACTCTCTGGCTGCCCCCGGGCGAAGGGGGTCACTGGGAGCTGCATTGGCCCGCCGGGGCCGAATTACGCGGGTTGGACTGGCAGGGAGAAGGGCTGTCGGCCCGGGAAGCGCCGGGGGTGTTGACCGTGCTGTTGCCCCAGCGAAACACCGCCGGACGTCTCGTGTTGCACTGGCAGTCGCCGCGCGAGAGATCTCAGCCAGGCGTTGCGGGTTGGGCCAGCCGGTCGGCGGTTGCCATCGCCTGGCCGCGTCAGACCCGGGTGGCCCGCGTGCTGTTCACCACGGGAACGCCGTCGCTGGCGGGCTGGCGGCTGGGGGGCACGTTGCGGGGGCTGCCCGCCGAGGAAGCGGCCCGCCTGATCCGCGAGACCAACCAGCGACTGGCGATCGACCGGCCCAGCGAGGCGGGCTTGGGTGAACTGGGGGTCGATCCGACTGCGAACTGGCTCTTGGGGAACGCCCGGCTCACACAAGAAGTGCAGCGGACCGGCGTCTGGACGAGCGGGCTGGGCTGGGGAGGGAGTGCGTGGCCCCAACGCTGGACCGCCCTGCTGTTGGCCGGGCTGGGGGGAGTGGTCGGGCTGACCCGGCGGTGGTGGCTGCTGCTGCAGGGCCAGACAGCCGCCGCAGTCTGTGTGCTGGGCTGCCTGGTTTGGGTCGGGTTGTCGGGGACCCCGTGGGGCGGGCTGCTGGCACTGGGCGCGCTCCCCTTCCTCCTGGTCACGCCGACCAGCCCCGCCCGATAACGCGAACACCCGCAGCGCAACACGCCCGCAATCGCCCCCCGCGAATCGACCGTGGCGCATGAACCGCAGCAAATGAACCGCAGCAAATGACGACAGCGAGACAGCCGAACCAAGCCGAATGCCCGTCAGAGAAGTTCTGACGCGTGCGACTCGCCGCTGTGACTCACACCTCCGGGAGTCACAGCGGCGGCAGTCACAGCGGCGGCAGTCACAGCGGCGGCAGTCACAGCGGCGGGAGGAGCTGGCCGACCAAGCTGGTTACGTTGCGGGGGCGGGCTGCCTGGCGGGGTCGAGATAGATAAAACTCTTCCCCAGCCGGCCCCCGTAGTTGCCCGCCGAGATCCGCAGCAAGCCCGGGGTCGAGCGGGCCGCGGCGATCGCCCGCTGGGTCGACTCGACCAGCGTGGGGAGATCGCGGCCGTTGATGATGATCTCCATCACCGACTGCACGCCCGCTGGCAGGCCCGACTGCTCGCCCAGCCGGTCCCGCAGGGTCGGGCAGTATTTCTCGTACGTGCTGGCGATGCTGAACTTGTACCGGCTTCCCGCCTTCGACCCGCTCCCGGCGATGCCGCCCGGAAAAGGCAGGATGACCCCGGGAACAGTGGAGGCCGCGGCGGCTCCCCGCTCGGCCGCCTCGAGGGCCGAGTCAACCGAGTCGCCAAAGAACCACAGGTTCCCCCCCATCAGCCCATCCTTGAAGCCGAACCGGCGGTCGATGACAAACTCGCCCCCCAGGATCGGAATCACCCAGACCGGGCGACCGTGGCGGGTGTCGCGAAACTGCCAGCCATCGCCAAAGAAGGCGATCTTCCGCCCCAGCTTGAAGTACGGGTCGGTGTCGAGCAGGTTGTAGCAGTGGCAGGTGGCGCAGGTCAGCACATTCTGGCTGATCCGCACCAGCAGCGACCGCTCGAGCGCGGGCTCGCGGTCTTTGCGAAACCGCGGGACATGCAACTGCACAATCGCCCCCGGTCGCCCATCGGGGGTGGGGAACGATTCATCCCCCCCGGGACCCACGTAGCGGTCGAGCCCCGCCTCGCAGTCGCACAGGATGGTACTCGAGGCGTTTCCCGTGCAGGCCGCCACCGCGTGGTCGAGCCACTTGCGGTCGCGGGCCGTGATCAGGAATTCGGCGTAGATGCTGCGGAACGCCTCGGCGTACGTGTCATCGACCTCGGCAAGCTGTGTCACTGGCCCCGCCCCTGCTGAGGACCACGCCCCCGACCCGGGTAGACCGCCCGCTCGGTGATGATCTTGTCCATGAAGATGTCGTGCGCCTGCACGGGAATTTCCGGAAAGAGCTGGCATTCGAACGCCAGGGCCACCAGGGGGGCGTCGGCCCGCGCGTGCTGCAGCAGCTTGTCGTAATACCCCTTGCCATGCCCCATCCGCGCCCCCTCGCGGGTGAACGCCACCCCGGGCACCATGATCAGGTCGAGCGTCCGCACTTCCACCTGGTGCTGGGGCAGGTGCCTCAGCTCGGGCTTCGGCTCAAGAATCTTGTACATGCCGATCGACAGGTTCTCCATCGATTCCAGCTTGAACAGCTCCAGCTCGCCCGCCTCGTTGCACCACGGCACCACGATGGTCTTGCCGTGCCCCAACGCCGCTTCCAGGTCGTGCCGGGTCCGCACTTCTGTGCGCACATCCACATAGAACATCACCGTCTTCGCGGCTTTGTACTCGGGCAGCGCCATGAAGGTCGCGCAGATCTGGCGACTCAGTTCGTCTTTCTCGGGCTGGTCCTTGCGGTTCGCGTGGGCCTGCTCGCGGATCTGCCGCTTCTGCTCGGCAATGTCGCCGACGTTCGTGACGCTCATGTGGGGGTCCATTGAAACACAGGTTGACGGGCCGCCCGCACATCGTCGGGGCGGCTGACGGGGGTCGAGAACGGAGCCCGCTGCAGACTCTCGGGGGCTTCCGCCACAATCTGATGAATCGCGTCCGAGAACGCGTCGAGGGTTTCCCGCGACTCGGTCTCGGTCGGTTCGATCATCAACGCTTCGGGAACGACCAGGGGAAAATACACGGTCGGGGCATGAAAGCCAAAGTCGAGCAACCGCTTGGCGATGTCCATCGCCGTGATGCCCCGCGTCTCTTTCAGCTTCTGCGCCGACGCCACGAATTCATGCAGGCAGCGGTCCCCCTGGGGGACGGGCAGCACATCCTTCAGCCTGGCCAGCAGGTAGTTCGCGTTCAGTACCGCGTTCTCGCTCATCTCCCGCACCCCCTGCGGACCAAGCGTCCGCAGGTAGCAGTAGCCCCGCACCAGGATCCCCACGTTGCCAAAGAACGACCGCACCCGGCCAATCGAATGCTCGGGCTGCGCCAGCCAATACACCGCGGCTCCCTCCCGTCCCGTGGTCCGCTCGACCACCGGGCCGGGCAGGAAGGGGGCCAGGAAATCACGGACGGCGATCGGGCCCGATCCCGGACCTCCCGCTCCGTGCGGCCCCGTGAATGTCTTGTGCACGTTGTAGTGCATCATGTCGCCGCCAAAATCGCCCGGCCGCGTGATCCCGCAGATCGCGTTCATGTTCGCGCCATCGATGTACACCAGCCCCCCCGCGGCATGCACCCGCCGGGCAATCTCGGGCAGGTCCCGCTCGAACATCCCCAGCGTGTTCGGATTCGTCACCATGAAGACCGCCGTCCGGTCGTCCAGCTGCGCCTGCAGTTCGTCCAGGTCGACAAATCCCCCGGCAGTCCCCTTCAGCTGCACGCACTCGAACCCCGCCAGTGCGGCGCTCGCCGGATTGGTCCCGTGCGCACTGGCAGGAAACAGCACCCGCGTCCGCTGCTCGCCCCGGGAGCGAAAATACGCGCTGGCCACCAGCAGCGCGGTGAACTCTCCCTGCGCGCCCGCCGCGGGCTGCAGCGACACCCCGGGCAACCCCGCAATCTCGCCCAGCATCTGCTGCATCTCATACAGCAGCTCGAGCATCCCCTGGCACTGCTCGGCGGGCTGCTGAGGATGCAGGTCGACCAGCCCGGGCAGGCTGGCCAGCCGCTCGTTCCGCTTGGGGTTGTACTTCATCGTGCAGCTTCCCAACGGATAGAAGTGCGTGTCGACCGACATGTTCCTGGTCGACAGGTTGATGAAGTGCCGAATCACATCCGGCTCAGACAGCTCGGGCAGCGGAGGCGCACTCTCGGCAACCGCGTCGCCCGGCAGCAGTGCCGCGACCGGGGTCGGGGGAACATCGCACGCCGGCAACAGGGCCGCCCGCCGGCCCGGGCTGTGCAGCTCGAACAGCATCCGCGTCGCTTCAGTGTTCCGCATCGCTCATTCTCCCGTCCACGAACCGCGAGAAACCCCGCCCCAAACCCCGAACCCCAAACCCCGAACCTTCAGCCAGCCATCCCTTCCACCACCGCGTCAATCTGCGCCTTGGTCCGCTGTTCCGTCACGGCGAACAGGCACAGTTCCTCGGGCCGCGAGACACCGGGCAGTTCATACTTCAGCAGTCCGGGGCCGATGTCGAAACCCGCCTCCGCGGCCCGCGCGATCACCCGCTCCGCTCCCCCCGGGCATCGCACCGCAAACTCTTTGAAGGTGGGGCCCGCGAAGGCGAGGGGCAGTCCCCGCTCCGCCAGGGCCGCCGCCGCGTACCGCGATCGCCGCAGGCAGAGTTCCCCCAGCTCTTTCAGGCCGTGCGGTCCCAGCAGCGACAGGTACACCGTCGCCCGCAGCGCCATCAGCCCCTGGTTGGTGCAGATGTTGCTGGTCGCCTTGTCCCGGCGAATGTGCTGCTCGCGGGCCTGCAGGTTCAGCACGAACGTCCGCCGCCCTTCGCGGTCAATCGTCTCGCCAATCAGCCGGCCGGGCATCTTCCGCACATACTCTTCCCGACACGCCAGCATCCCCACATACGGGCCACCAAACTGCAGGGGGATGCCCAGCCCCTGGCCCTCGGCGACTGCGATATCGGCTCCCATGTCGCCCGGCCGCTTCAGCACCCCCAGCGACAGCGGGTCGAAGCTGACCACCGCCAGGGCGCCGACCTGTTGAGCCGAGCGACACAATTCGGCGACCGGTTCAATCACCCCGAAGAAATTGGGCGACTGCACCACCAGGCAGGCGGTGGTGTCGTCGAGAGCCCGGGCGACCGCGGCGGGGTCGGCCTGCCCGTCCGGGGTGGGGACCACCACCAGTTCACAGCCAACCTGGTGGAGGTAGGTAGCGCACACCTGCCGGTATTCGGGATGCACCGACCCCAGCACCACCACCTTGCGGTGTCGGTCGGTCGCCCGCATCGACATGAAGACCGCCTCGCTCTGCGCGGTCCCCCCTTCGTACAGGCTGGCGTTCGAAACCCCCAGCCCCGTCAGTCGGCAGACCAGCGACTGGTACTCGAAAAACACCTGCAGGCTCCCCTGGCTGGCCTCGGCCTGGTAGGGAGTGTAAGCGGTGTAGAACTCGCTGCGGGAAGCCACCGCGTCGACAGCGGCCGGGATGAAATGGTCGTAAGCCCCGCCTCCCAGGAAGCACGTTCGGCTGCGGGCCAGGTTCCGGCTCGCCAGCCCCTTCATGTGGGCTTCGAGTTCGATCTCACACAGGGCTGGAGGGAGATCCAGTGGCCGTCGCATCTGGAGCGGGGCGGGAATCTGCTCGAGCAGTTCCGCAATCGACCCGACTCCAATCGTCTGCAGCATCTCCGCCCGCTGGTCGGGGGTGTTGACAAGATAGGCCACACGGAGTCTCCGCGCAGAGGGGGGGGCGACGGCTTGCTTTTGAGAGAGCGAGCGAACGGGAGCCAGTGAGCCGGAGCCCACCGACAACGATCGTGCAGTGATTATTTGAAGCCGACCCGTTTTTTTCAAATCGCTCCACCAACCACTTCAAAAACCGCCATTTTCCCCCCTGGGGCCACCCCCCGCAGGTCCCCGACCTGCCCCAACGCCCTGGCCAGCCGGTCCATTCGCCGCGCCGGCTGCAGTTTCAGCCGGCCGGCAGTTTCGCGGCCACCGGGGTCGAAACAGAGAAAAAACGGGGCGAAAACCGTCAAAAATCCGATGAAAAACCACGACCAACCCTGCGGCACCCGCACTCCATTCACCCCTCGTGGTGCGAAACGCCTGGCCCGACCAAGCACTGGGCGAAAAATCGTTCATTCCCGTTTCTGGGGAATCGGGTGCGACCCCCCCCATTGCCGCGCAGGTCGAGTTGTTGACCCGGGCAGGCTGCCATAGAATCGGGGCACGACTGACCGCGGTCCTCCCGGACCGCACCTTGTCTCACTCCAGCACCCATCACCCTTCCATGGTCAAGCAGGGAACCCGCAAGAAGCTGCCCAAAGAGGTGGCCGTCATCAACGCCGACAACTGCACTGGGTGCGAAGCCTGCCTCGAGGTCTGTCCCGTGGACTGCATCTCGAAGGTCCCGGGCGAAACCATCTCGGTGCTGCAGTCGTTCTGCGAGATCGATGTCGAGCGCTGCGTCGGCTGTGAAGTCTGCGTTCACATTCCCGACCAAGAGTTCCGACCCCTACGAACTGACGGTCTGCCCCTGGAACGCGATCGAGTTGATCCCCACCGTCATGGTCGCCCAGTACGTCGCCGCCAAGGGGGGCCCCCCCGAGTACGTCGAACGCAACTGGGACCGCCTGGTCGTCCCCGCGCAACGCATGGCCGAACTGGCCGCCGCGACATAATCACGCCGCCGGAACGCTCCTGCCTGCCGTTCGCTCGCTGGGCTTCGTGACTTCGTGGGGCTTGCTGATGTCTGGCGTCTCCCGGCTGTTGATTACCGACCGCGCCTGGCCCGACTCGGCGATCGAACGGGGCCTGCTCGAACCACTGGGCATCGAGGTCATCGAGGCCCCAGCGGGTGACGAAGCGACGCTCTGTGAACTTGCCCGCGGCGTCCAGGCGATCGCCTGCAACTGGGCGAAGGTCACCCGCCGGGTCATTGAGTCGGCTCCCCAACTGCGAATTGTCTCGCGGATGGGGATCGGGCTCGACAACATCGACATTCCGACCGCCACCGCCCGCGGGATTCCGGTCACCAACGTGCCCGACTACTGCGTTGCCGAGGTCGCCGACCACGCACTCGGCCTGCTGCTCGCCGCCGCGCGCCGAATCGCCTTCTTCCATCTCCGCACCAAGCGGGGGGAATACCAGCTCAGCGCTCCGCCACCGCCCGAGCGTCTGGCCGGGAAGACCCTGGGCCTGGTGGGGTTGGGCCGGATTGGGCAGAACCTGGCCCCCAAGGCGCGGGCCCTCGGCCTGCACGTGGTGGCGCACACTCCCTCGGGAGACGACCGCGGGCTCGGTTGCCCCATGCTCTCGTTGCCCGAACTGCTGGCTCGGGCCGACTACGTGTCGCTGCACCTCCCCGCGACCGCGCAGACCAGGCACCTGTTTCGACTTCCCCAGTTCGAGCAGATGCGGCCCACGGCGTGGCTCATCAACACCTCGCGGGGAGCCCTCGTGCACGAAGCCGACCTGCACACCGCCCTGCAACGCCGACTGCTGGCAGGAGCCTGCCTCGATGTCTTCGACCCCGAGCCCCCCGACCTGACCCAGCCCCTGTTCGCCGACGAACGGGTGATTGTCACCCCGCATGCCGCGTTTGTCTCGCCCGAGTCGCTCATCGAACTGCGACAGCGCGTCGCCCGGCAAGTCGCCGACCGTCTCGCCGGTCGCCAACCCGAGAACATCGTCAACCCCGCGTTCGCCACAGCCCGCTAAGTGAGTCGCCCCGCTGGCACGCAGGCACGCCGGGAGTCACGGGGCTGAGATCACGCCGTTGGCATCACGCAGCTGGCATCACGCAGCTGGCATCACGCAGCTGGCATGGCGCAATCCGGCCGTCAGCGGCGGGCAATCCTCAGCTGCGGCTCCTCAGCAGTCGCCAGCCTCGCGGGCCGAATCGGAACGCTGTGCCAATGGAAGATCAATCGATCGGGTGGCCTTCGCACCCCGCGTCCGAACTCGCGTGAGCCCCACGCACACGACGCTCACGCTGTTTCGCGCAGCCAGCGGGCCACTTCCAGTGCGAAGTACGTCAGCACCCCGTCGGCTCCCGCCCGCTTGAACGCCAGCAGGCTTTCCAGCACGCACTTGCGGCGATCGAGCCATCCGTTCTGCGCGGCGGCCGCCAGCATCGCGTACTCGCCACTCACCTGGTACGCGAACGTCGGTACCGCGAATTCCCGTTTCACCCGCGACACAATGTCGAGGTAGGGCATCCCGGGCTTCACCATCACCATGTCGGCCCCCTCGGCGAGGTCGAGCGCCACCTCGCGCAGCGCCTCGTCGGTGTTTGCCGGGTCCATCTGGTAACTCTTCTTGTCGCCCGACCCCAGGTTCCCCGCCGAACCCACCGCGTCGCGGAATGGGCCGTAAAACGCCGAGGCGTACTTCGCCGCATACGCCAGGATCGCCACCTGCGTGAACCCCGCCTGGTCCAGCGACCGGCGAATGGCCCCCACGCGCCCGTCCATCATGTCGGACGGCGCGACCACGTCGCACCCCGCCCGCGCCTGTACCACCGCCTGCTGGCACAGCACCTCGACCGTCGGGTCGTTCACCACCTCCCCCTGGTGCAGCAGTCCATCCTGCCCGTGCGTTGTGTACGGGTCCAGCGCCACGTCGCAGATCACCCCCAGCCCCGGGACCTCGCTCTTCAGCGCGGCAATCGACCGGCAGACCAGGTTGTGCGGGTTCACCGCCTCTTCGCCGCCGGGCGACTTCCGGTCGGCGGGAGTGCACGGAAAGATCGCCACGGCGGGAATCCCCAGGGCGTGGGCCTCTTTCGCGGCGACCACCAGTCGGTCCAGCGACAGTCGGGACACCCCGGGGAGCGATCCGACCGGTGTCTCCAGCCCCGTCCCCTCCTGCACAAACGCCGGCCAGATCAGGTCGTGCACAGTCAGGCGATGTTCGCTGACCAGCGCCCGCATCCAGGCAGAGCGGCGGAGTCGCCGGGGACGATTCTGGGGAGGCCAGTCGGGAGTGGGGAACATGCCAGGTCCTGTGAGGCCGCACGCGGCCAGAAAGTGACTGTGACTTCGAGAGAGGCTGGCAGCCGGGCTCGGCTGTCAGCGCGATGACGGGGATTCAACAACCGAGACAATGCGACTCATTTTCAAACACCATGCCGATCGCCACACGTTGGCGTCTGAGAACGCACAGCCGGGTCCCAGGCTCGCGAGGGGACTCGGCAGGCGGCCGACACCACCACGCGAGCAGCCAGCGAACACCCGAGAAATCTTAGTTCCCGCAGTTCGATCTTCCCGCAGGTCCGAGTGAGCCAATCTGCGGACGTCGCGGACGAACGCCGAGCGAACTTGCTCCCCGGCTCGTTCGCTTCCCGGCTCGTTCGCTCCCGTGGCCCATTCCCTTGGCTCGCGGGCAGACTGGAAATTAGACCACGCCTGGCGAACGGAGAGACGCAACGGCTCCAGCGGCCTGCCAGGTTGTGGCGGTGCGGGCAACACCTTGGGCGAACCGGGAAGAACCTCAATCTTCCACCGACCCCAGGCACGACTCACGACATCGAGGGACCCTGTGGGAAGCCCATCAGGATTCCCTTCCCCATCTTCGCCTTGCACTTCGGGCACTTCGCCCCCGCCACGCTGGCCGGGTTCTTGCCCCCCACCTTTTCCTTCTTGCGGCTGTCTTCACTCACCACCAGTCCGCACCCCTGGCACTTGTGGCCAATCACCACCGGGGGCCGAGACTTGTCCGCCTCGTAGAACGGCAGTACGGCGTTGGGAATCGACTTCAGCTCGGTCTCGCTGTAGTGGCACTTGTGCTGGTCGAATTCGTCGCTCAGCGGGATCGATGTCCCCGAGCCGAGACCGGCCAGCTGGAAATTCTCGGCCAGCGCCTCGGCGAACTGCCGGAACTGCGTCAGCGTGAACGACAGATACGCCCGCTCGTTCCCACCGTCGAGGCCGGGGACACGCACCGCGACGCGACCGGTCCCGAAGACGGGCACATCGGCGAACAGGGACTCTTCCCCTGGCACCGCCGGCTGCACAATCCGGATCTGCGCGAGCAGGTCGCGGGGCAGTGTGTGCTGGGCGGGCAACTGCAGTTCGGCCAGCGGACGACCCGAGGCGAGATGCTGCTGCAGCGCCGTCCGGTTCGCCGCCTTTTTCTTCGGCTCCTGCATCGCCCGGAACGGGCCACTCCCCACAAACAGCACCGCCACCAGCAGGTGGTCGGCGGCGATCCCGATGTCGACCGGCAGTCCCTCGGCCACCAGGCTGTCGGCCTTCACCTTGAGTTTCTGCGGGTTGACCTTGATCAGCGAGACATCGTTGATGAACCGCGCGTAGCTGATCGACGAGGGGGTCTCTCCTCCGCTGGCCTCGGCAGCCACTGCCCCGGCTTCACCCGGACCAGTCTCGCCCGCAGCCTGGCTGGTGTCGGCCATGGGGACGAAGAACAGCGTCTTGCAGTTCGGGCAGCGGCCTGTCCGGCCCCGGTGTTTGTCCTGAACCTGGATGCGGTGTCCCTTGGGGCAGAAGACCAGGAACCGTCCGGGGACGCTCGCCATGGTCTGCCCGCGGATCTTCCGACGAGACGCCCCCTTGGGCCGCGCCGCCGATTCCTGGGCCTCTTCGATCGCCGTGTTGAGCAGCGCCGCCCCAGCCAGTTCGGCCGGATCGCTCGAGACTGGTGCCTGGGCCACCGCCGCCGGGGCCGCCGCAGGGGCGGGCTCATCCAGCGGAGCCAACGGAATCACATCGTCCCCTGCGTCGGCAGCCGCGGGCTTGGCCGCTGCGGTTTTGCCCGCGGCCGGTTTGGCGGCTTCCGGCTTGGCTGCGGCCGGCTTGGCTGCCGGCGTGACGGGGGGCGCTTCGGGCTCGGGTTCGATGGGCGTCAGGCCCGGAATGTTGTAGCCCCCATCGGCCGAGCCACTGTCGTCGTCTTCAAAGCCGTCGTCGTCCACCAGGGGAGCGATCGCGGGGACGTCGTCCAGCGGATCGTCCTTGAACGCGAACTCGGGGCTCAGATCGAAGTCGTCATCCTCCGCCACCGTGGCGAACGCCGGCGTGCTGAAGCCGGGGGCCGACGGGGCAAAGCCCGGGCGCGGTTGCTGATACATCCGGCTGGCCGCTCGGGCCATCGCCGCCGCCTCGACCTCGGCGGTGACATAGGCACCGCAGTCGCGGCATCGCAACACACCCGGGGGAATGCCAATGCCGCATTGCGGACAGGGGGTCTCACGCCGATCCCGAGGGGCGTTGCCGGCTGGGCGGGTGGCCGGGGCAGCCACGGGCGGGGCCGGGGGGGCGACCACGGGGGGCAATTCGGCCTGGCACTCCGGACAATGGGTCTCGGCACCCATCACCATGTGGTGACACGCCGGGCACTCCCGCAGAGAAACTTCCATCGCTGGGCACACCTCGCCCGGGCCAACGGCCCGACGCAGCAGACAACGAACCCCCGGGCGGCCATCACCCGGGAGTGCAACGAGAGGAACACTCCCCCCGCCCGTTGGCCCATCCAACTGCCAGTGGACAAGGGGTTTACAGCACCAGACCTTCGCAAGGAATCCGATTCAGTCTAACAGAGGCGGGGGGCAATTCCAGCGGGAAAGGGGGTTTGGCTGCGGGTGGGGCGCCGGGCCCCCG
>CAIUHT010001023.1 GCA_903898975.1 uncultured Planctomycetaceae bacterium | reverse complement strand
GCGGTTGCTGCCGCCAGTGCCGCCATCGAAAACCCACCGGAGGCGCGCGAAGCGCCAGGAAACACCGCTCGCGGCAGGCGGGCTTCCTCCGCTGCGCCGGCGGCCCCCGCGAGTGAGCCGCAGGTCACCTGGCGAGGTGACGCCGCGCACGGCGACCGCAGTTCCTCCCTCCGCGGCCCCCGAGGCGTGGCGTCCGATCGATTCACGCCGCCGCCCCCCACCAGTGCCGAGACCATCACCCCCGCCCAGGTGATCGAAGGAGCCCTGTTCGTCGGCGGGGGCCCCCTCTCGGCGGGGAAGCTCTACGCCCTGCTGCGGGGGACCATCGCTCTTGAGGATGTCCCCGAACTGATCGACGATCTCAATCACCTCTACGCCAGCCAGAACCGTCCCTACGAAATTCGGCTCGGCGACGGAGGCTACGTGCTCGACCTCTGCCCCGAGTACGAAAAGCTGCGGCACCGCGTGTTTGGCCAGGGGCCCCGCGAAGTCCGGCTGACCCAGGACCAGCTCGAGGTGCTCGCGCTGGTCGCCTATCGCCAGCCCATCAGCGAGGCAGGCATCGCCGCACTGGGCCGGCCCGAGGCCGGCAACGTGCTCCGCCAACTGCTCCGGCGGGAGCTGGTCGGTCTCGAGCGGGGAGAGCAGGGTCCGAAGGATGTGACCTACCACACCACCGAACGGTTTCTGTCGGTCTTCGGCCTGGCGAGCCTGGCCGAACTCCCGCAGCCCGAAGATCTCGCCGCCCGTTAAGCCCGCAACCGGCCGAGACCGTATTGCGGTGCAGCAGCCCTGCCGCATGGCCGAGGATCGGCCCCGCGCTCCACGCCCCACAGCCAGGTCCTGGCAGCGGCTCAATCGTTGAGGGAGCCCCCGTCCTTTCGCCAAGCGACGCTGCGCACAAGACCGCGGCAGCAACACGACGACAGCGACGCGACGGCTGTGAAACCACGGTTTGATCATTCAGCCAACTCCCCGCGCGCGATCACCCGTGCCGCCCGGGCTGGTGTGTCGCTGACCTGCGGATTCCAGAGCTTTTCCCGCTGTTTTGGTGGGAACACCCGGTGTCCTGCGGAGCTTTGGCCCCCGGTACCTCGCCGGACCATCCCGCCTCCGCGTTGTAAATTCGACAAGCCGCGCCAAAACATTGCGAAAGGCTCGTTGACCGTCGCGAAGCAGGTCGGCTAAGTTCCCGCCCACTCGCTCGCATCACTCACACGCACCGCGTGGCCTGGGTGATGCGACGCGATCCCCCCGGCGGGCCACTCCCGGCCTGCCACCCTTCCCCGCGTCTCCCTCCCCAGTCGTTCCCCGCGTCTCCCTCCCGGATTGAGCATGGCTGTCGAGTCGGCCACCCCGGCTCGACAGCCCGCTCCCCCCCTCCGGTCCGACGCTCGCGAACATCCCGACTTCGGGAGGACCCTTACCGGGCTGGCGACCCTGCACTTCCACGGGTCCCGGCTGGTTTCCCTTCCTCGCCTCAACCATTCCTCCAGTGGCCGAGTGCCGAGGGTTGTTCCCTCCGCTCTCCGCCGTTGCCCGAAAGGCTCTTGGTCATGAAGAACCGGCTTGCCGCCCTCGCCTGCGTTGTGCTCGGACTCTCTCTCCCCGGTTGCTGCTGCATGGACTCGTGCAGCCCGTGTGGTTCGCCCTGCGGTAGCCCCTGCGGTGGCAGTCCCTGTGGTGGCAGCCCCTGCAGCGTGCAGGCCGCCCCCTACGGCGCTGGCTACTCGCCCGCTGTGCCGGCGTCGGCGATTGGCTCCACCGGGCACATCCACGCTCCCATCGTGAGCGCCGTCCCGCTCAACTCGCAGGCGTCGGCGTACGGTCCAACCACCACCATCGGGGCCCTCCCCCCCGGCCCGCTCTCGACCTTCTAACGAATCGCTGGTCGCCCTCAGTTGGTGTGACCCTCAGCTGTTGTGACCCCCAACTGCTCTCACCAGTTGGCGAGGTCAGGTCCAGAAGTCGAAGCCACCACCCCCACGCCTCAGCGGTCACGCCCCCACCATCTCTGGCGGGGGCGACCTGGCTTCTGAAGCGTGGCTGACCACGGGGGACCCTTCCCCTACCAGCCGACCCCACCAGCGCACCCCGTCCGCCCGCCCAATCCGGCAGGCCACCCCACCTGGCAGGCTTTCTATTCGCCCGGAACACAGGGCCGAAGAACGATTCTGCTATCTCTCCCGGCCGCGACGCCCCAATTCTTCTCAGAATTGAGAGGCAACCCCCCCGGGCGAACGGTGAAAAACAGACCAGCCGACCTTGGCAACCCTTCGCCTCGCGTCTAAAATCTGACCTAACCGGCCCCATCGTCTAACCCGGT
>CAIUHT010001022.1 GCA_903898975.1 uncultured Planctomycetaceae bacterium | reverse complement strand
CTGACGCTCAGTTCGTTCTGGCGACCAAACCGTTCTGGCGACCAAACCGTTCTGGCGACCAAACCGTTCTGGCGACCAAACCGTTCTGGCGACCAAACCGTTCTGGCGACCAAACCGTTCTGGCGACCAAACTGGCCTGACAGTCCAACCGGTCGGCACCAGTCGAACCGCTTGTCACGGGCCAATCGTTGAGCTGGCCAATCGCTGGGCGCGCCCGATTCACGCGGCGCGGGTCAATCGCTTGAAACGGGCCGGGACCCTCTACCGGGGCCAGTCGGCCGGTTCGGGGCACTCCAGAATCAGGGGCACATTGCGGGTCGGGTGCTGCACTTCCAGGCGCCGGGCGTGCAGGGCGATGCAGCCCGGGTGGAACGGCACGGGTGACCCGTATTTCGAATCCCCGGCGATCGGCCAGCCACGAGCCGACAGCTGCACGCGGATCTGATGGCTCCGCCCCGTAATGGGCCGCACCTCCACCCGCTGCAGGCCCCGCATCCGCCCCCCTCCCACTGTTCCCCCACTCACCTTTCCCCCACCCACTCTTCCCAGCGGCCGACATTCCAGGCTGCTCTCGCGGGCCCCGACCGTCCCCGCTGTCACACACCGCACACGGTTCGTGCTTGAGTCTTTCAGCAGCCAGTCGTGCCAGGTCACCGGTTCGCTCAAGGGCTCGCCCGTCACCAGCGCGGTGTAGGTCTTGGTGACCGTCCCTTCGCGAAACTGCTCCGACAGCCGGGCCGCCCCCTTGCTGGTCCGCGCCAAAAGCACCACCCCCGACACGGGTCGGTCCAGCCGGTGGACCACCCCCACAAACACATTCCCCGGCTTCTGGTACTTCGTCTTCAAATAGTGCCGGGCCTGCTCGACCAGCGTCTCATCGTCGGTCTGGTCGCCCATCGTCAGCAGTCGGGCCGGTTTGCAGACCGCCAGGCAATGGTTGTCTTCGTACAGCACCGTCAGCATTCGGTGATCCGCTTGACCAGCATGGTCGCATAGGCGCCGCGGGGGAGCACAAACGACATCCCCAGCAGTCGCCGGCCCGGATACATCGGATCGGCCCCGGGGGCATGCGACAGGTTGCGGGGCCACAACAGCACCGACCGGTCTCCCTTCGAGAAAAAACTGTCGCGAGGGTATTTGACTCGCAGTTCGCGCAGCGGGAGCCCGTGCCGGGTCACCACCGCCTCGATCCGCTCGAGCAGCGGGCCAGGCTCGAGGTGCAGCCGCGCCGAGGGCAACGGGAGCGTCGCCTCGCGCCAGGCTTCGAACCCGGCGGGGTCGGGCTGCCGAAAGAACGGCACCGGCCCGGGACGCAGGCCAATTTCGATTCGCTCACTGGGTGGGGCGATCTCGGCGACGACCCCCGCCAGCAACTGGTTCCAGAGATGCGATTGAAACGCCGACAGGTACAGCCCCCGCAGGTCGACCCGGATGCGGGCGAACGCCCCGCGGTAGTCGGGCCGGTCGGGAGGCTTGTCGGCCAGGTACGTCACGATGCTCCGCCGATGCGAGCGTTCGAGCGCCTGCTTGCACGCCGGCCACTGTCCCCAATGCTTCCGCAACACCGCTTTCTGTTCGCGGTCATCCCGGCGATCTTCCGCGTGCGGCTCGGCCAGCGCCAGCCACAGCGCCCGCTCGAAGTCTCCCAGGCACCACGCCCGGCCCACAAACTCGCCCGACTCCCCCAGCGAGCCAAACCGCTGGTCGTCGAAGTAATTGGGGACACCCCACTTCGCCACCTCGGCCAACGCCTTCTCGGCCCGCTCGACCCCCTCGGGCGAGAGGTCGCGAATCATGAGCTGGAAGCGGTTCCCCTCGATGTGCTGCGGAGTGAAGGCGCAGTCCACCTGCCCCAGGTACCGCAGATCGATCTGCTCCAGTCGGCTGTCACGCTGCGCGCCAAACCGGATGGTCACATACTGCGTGGTCCGCGCGTGCTTGTCTTTCAGCCCCCCGTAAGAAATGCGGTGCCGCTGGATCTTGAGCTGCGAGACAATGCGGTCGACCGCCTCGGGTGTCCCCAGCGAGGTCTTGGTCATCCGGTAGAGGGCGTAGTCGCCCCCCGTGGGCTCGAGGTTGGTCAGTTCTTCGACCAGGAAGTCTTCGGGCAGGCGTTTGAGTTTCATGCGCGAGCCCGCCCGGCCGACCGCGCGGCCAGCCGCCCCGCCACCTCTTCCCACACCCGCTCATGCACCGCGTCGACTGTCAGCAACTCGCCCCCCGGTGCGCACTCGATCGCCCGCCAGCCGGGCTCGGTCCGCGCCAATTGTTGATACACCTCGGCGACCTCACCCAGGTACGCCCCATCGGCCTCCTGCAGGTCGGCCGTCCGCTCGGTATAGTCCCGCCGGGCCTTCCGGGCCACCAGCTGCTGCGCCGTCTCCACCGGGAGATCGAGCCACAGCACCAGGTCGGCCCGCGGCAACCCGTACAGCCGGTGCTCGATCTCGAGAATCCGGCTCATCAGCTCGGTCCGCTCGGCCCCCTGCACCTTCGCCGCCTGGTGCGCAATGTTCGACGGCACGTACCGGTCCAGCACCACCACCTCGTGGGCCTCAAGCAGTTGCCGCAGCGTGTCCCGCGATTCAAACCGATCGCCCGCGAACAGCAGCGACACCAGGAAGGGATGCACCTGGTCGAGCGTTCCATAGGCCCCGTTGAGAAACTCCCCCACCGCCCGGCCAAACAGTGTCGCCGAGTATCGCGGAAAGCTGAGCAGCCCGCACGAAACTCCCTCGGCGGTCAGCCGCTGACACAACCGGGCCGCCTGCGTTCCCTTCCCGGAACCGTCGATCCCCTCGATGTCAACCAGCAGGGCTCGCGTGGTCGTCGCGGCCATGGTCTCCCTTTCTGGGGCGTGGCGGGTCAATTGGCCAGGTTCGCCACGGCTCGGGGAACATCGGGAGCAATCGCCAGGTAGGTGCTCAGTCGACTCGTCTCGAGCACCTCGTCCACCGCCGGTTGCACGTGGCAGAACACCACCCCTCCCTGCAACCGGTGCACCTTGCGGTGCAGGGCAATCATCTTCCCCAGCCCGGCACTGGTGATGGCGGTGACTTCGGTGAGATCGACCACCAGCTTGCGGCAACCGGCCTGTTCAACCAGGGCGAACAACTCGTGCCCGAACTGCTCCAGGTTCACATCCTCGGTCAGCCGGGTCACCCGTACCCGGGCCACCTGCACATCGCCCTGCGTGTGCAGCTTGAGGAATCGTGAAGGGAAGTCGCCGGAACTCACGCGATCGTCTCCAAGGCCTCGGCCTGCAACACACCCCGTGCCACCTCACCCAGCCCAGTCACCCGCACGGGCACCAACCGGCCGATCTGACCCGCGGGATAAGGGAACTCGACCGAGACATACCGGCAGGCAGTTCCCTGGACACAACCTGGGGTGAAGGCGGGGCGGGCCTCGATCATCACCGTCAGATCGCGGCCCACAAGTGCCCGATAATACTGACGTTGCAGTTCCCCTTCCAGCAGCCCCAGCCGGGCCACCCGCTCTTGCCTGACCGCCGCGGGGACCTGGTCGGGAAACCCCGCCGCCGGGGTCCCCTTGCGGGGACTGAAGGGAAACGTGTGGATCTTCATGAACTGGGCGGTGCGGCAGGCGGCGAGGGTTTCTTCGAACTCAGCGTCGGTCTCGCCCGGGAAGCCAACGATCACGTCGGTGGAAAACGCCGGGGTGTCGAACCGCTCGCGAATCCGCGCCAGCTTCTCGAGGAACCGCCCCACGCGGTACCGCCGCCGCATCCGCGACAAGACCCCGTCCGACCCGCTCTGCAGGCAGAGATGAAAATGGGGACAGAGCCGGCGGCAGTCGGCGGACATGTCGATGAATTCCTCATCCACCTCTCCCGCCTCGAGGCTCGACAGCCGGACGCGAAACTCCCCGGGCAGCCGGTCGATCTCTTGCAGCAGGTGACGCAGCCGGTACGGCGCCCGCCCCGACCGTCCCCGCGTGTTCTCGACCCCGTAATGCCCCAGGTGAATGCCGGTCAGCACAATCTCGCGATGCCCGTGTTCGACCAGGCGGGTGACCTCGGCGAGAATCTCCGCCGGTTCGCGACTCCGCAGCCCCGGCCGCACCTGTGGAATGATGCAGTAGGTGCAGTTCAGGAGGCAGCCATCCTGAACCTTGACGAACGCCCGGCGGTGCCCGTCGAACCGGCTGATCCCGCCGGGCCAGTCGTGCACTCCGAAGCGCTGCAGCACATCGGGCAATTCCCGGCTGTCTTCCACCACCGCCACCACCCCGGGGAGCTGGCTGAGTTCCCGGGCTCCATGGGCGGCGTAACAGCCAAACACGACGGTGGAGGTCCCGGGGTTCTGACGGGCCAGTTGGCGGATGATCTGCCGGGCCTTGGAATCGGCCTCGGCCGTCACCGTGCAGGTGTTGACCAGGCAGAGACTGGCGGGCTCCCCCTCGGCGGCCTCGCGATACCCATGCCGCTCGAGCCCCTCCTTGACCAGCTGGGTCTCGTACTGATTGACCTTGCAGCCCAGCGTGACCAGCCGACAGGTCCGAGCATCGGCCAGCGGTGGGACAAGTGGCAGAGGCAGAGCGAGCGGGAGCGGGGGCGACAGCAATTCAGACACAGTCGGGGCGGCTCAACAGGAGGGACGGGAAGCACGGAGATTCTAATCAATCCCCCCCCACCAGGGCGATCAGGGGCCACCGACCCCAACCCGCCCGACAATTCTTCCAAATTGTCGGCCACTGTCGGCGCGCAGCATCCCCCGCCCGACCACGCCACCCCCAAAAAAGGGGTCATTCTACTTTTTCGCAAAAGGGGACAGAGCCAAAACCAGAATGACCCCTTTTCCAGTCACTGCG
>CAIUHT010001021.1 GCA_903898975.1 uncultured Planctomycetaceae bacterium | reverse complement strand
GTCAGTCCCTGGGCGAGCAACCACCGCTCGGTGGGTGGCCCCGAACTGCCAATCGCCTGCAGGCAGGCCCACAGGCAGGCCAGCAGGTACAGCATGGGCCACAACAGCGACCACCGCATATGGCACCCGTCACGACCAGGGCAACACTGCCAGCACAGGTGGGGCGGGCCACCCGGGCCCCACACTCCGACGACACTCCCACGGACACTCCAACCAGTCTCGAACCGCGTTGGCTGCTGCGGCCACCCGTGGGCTTACTGGTACAACCCGCGGGTCAGTTCCATGAAGGCAGTTTCGAGATTCAGCTCTTCCTCGCGGAACAGCATGATCCGGTAACCGGCCTGCACGAGGATGGTGGGGATGAAGGTGTAATCGAGCACTCCCTTCTTGAGCGTCACCGAGATCAGTTCGGCGGGCAGCACATCGACCTTGTCGACCCCGTCGTGCTGCGCGATGAGCTTGGCCGCCTGCTCGGGATCGCCCGTCACCCGCACATGCAGCACGATGGTCTGGCGAACCTGCTGCATCACCTCGTCGACCTTGGCATTGGCGACCATGATCCCCTTCTCGATCATCCCCACCTTGTTGCACACGTCGGCGAGTTCGGGAAGGATGTGGCTCGAGACCATCACGGTCTTCTTCAGTTCTCCCAGCCGCTTGAGCAACTGCCGGATCTCAATGCGTGCCCGCGGGTCCAGCCCGCTGGCGGGTTCATCCAGCAGCAGCACCTTCGGTTCGTGCAGAAGCACCCGCGCCAGGCCAATCCGCTGCGTCTGCCCCCGCGACAGCTGGTTCACCATGGCGTCCCGCTTGAACGTCATGTCGACCAGTTCGAGCTTTTCCTCACAGACCCGCCGGCGGGCCGGGCCGTCGATGCGGTAGGCCGCCGCGAAGAACTCGAGGTACTCGATCACCTTCATGTCGTCGTACACCCCGAAAAAGTCGGGCATGAACCCGACAATCCGGCGGATCTCGCGCGGGTGGGTGTAGATGGAGTGCCCGTCGACGTAGGCTTCGCCGAAGTCGGGAGCCAGCAGGGTCGCCAGCATCCGCATGGTGGTGGTCTTGCCCGAACCGTTGGGACCGATGAAGCCGAAGACGTCTCCTTCGTCGAGCTTCAGGTCGATCTGGTTGGCGGCAATGAGGTTGCCGTAGCGCTTGGTGAGCTTGCGGGTTTCGATCACGGTCAGCCTCGCCGGGGCCCGGCGACGCCGGACGCCAAAAAGATGCACAGGCACCGCCGAGCGGGCCGGGTCAAGAGAGTGACAGTCACTTCAGCTTGGGAAGTTGATTGGGGGAGGCCCGCTCGATCTGCTCGATCGGGATCACGAGGCGGACGAGGGTGGTCTGACGGGTGGCCGGGCGGGCGACGCCATTCAGCTCGACCGAGCTGGCGGGGAGATCAAGCCGGCCAATGAGCACCCCGAGCCCCACCTGCGTCTGCGCGGTCAGTTCCAGTTCACCCAGCCCGGCGTGGAACAGCCCGGTGTATTCGATGCCCCCCGCGGCTTCGTGGAAGGTGAGCATCTTGAGAATCTCCATCGGGTCGCGCTGCTGCGGGTCGTAGGCCGCGGTCGAGGTGATGATGTCTCCCTCGAGTTGCCCTTCCCGCTTGAACCGCTCCCGCCGCTCGCCGGTGAGCAGGGCCCGGAGTTCACGCTGGCGACTCCCCGCTCCCGCTGGCTGCCAGGGAACTCCCGGTGCGAGGCTGCGGTCGTCGTTCTTGGGGGCGTACGCCCAGTTCCCGACCACCAGCAGGCACTCGCGGAGGGTCCCGGGGAGGGTGTGCGACAGGGTTCCCTGGACCTGGTTCAGGCCGCTGGTCTGCAGCCGGCTGACCACCACCGGCGCCGTCACCCGCGCGTCCCACCGCCCCACCAGGGATCGGGTGGACCACTGCCCGACCGGGAGATTCAAGATCTCGGCTCCATCGTCCACCACCCGGTAGGGTCGCCCACCCAGGTTCAACCCGGGCTCGCGATACACCCCGCCCAGCGCATTCTCGGGCGAACCGACCCAGGTCAGTTGCGCGGCCCGCGAACCGCTGGCCTCGGCCTGGTTCGCTCCGGCAGTTTCTCCCGCGGTCGCTCCCTCGGCGGGTGGCTTGCCCGCTGCGGTGACTGCTCCCTTCCCCAGGGGAGGTTGGGGCTGCAGCGCCACGGCGAACCGCTCGTGACTTCCCCCATACAGCGAGACCCAGGTCCGGCCGCGGACCACTCCATCGGCCGCGCTGATGTCGACGAGGTCGGTCTGATTGAGCCGGACTTCCTGGCCGTTGGCCCAACCCGCCCACCGCGCTCCCAGCAGGCTGAACCCTGCGACCAGCAGGGGGAAGGTGATCCAGGTCCACTCGGGACGCTTCAGCACGCGATGCAGCAGGAAGTAGTCGAGCGGGCCGATGCACAGCACGACCAGCAGGATCAACAGCAGCACGCTCCAGGTGCCTGGTCGGCGGATCTCGGGAAAATCTTCCTGGGTCTGATGCCACTGTGTCGCCAGGTCGCGGACGCCGACCTGGCTGAGGCGCCGCCCACTTCCCAAGTTCGCGGGGCGTTCGGAGAGTCTGTCGACCAAACCGGTCAACCGGCGGAGCACCAGGGGGAGCCCGGCCCAGTCATTCAACGGGGGCTGTTCGAGGTCGAGCAGCACCACCGACACCCGGCCAAACCCGAGCGGGTAGAGGGCCACGATGGGGGCTCCACCCAGCTCGCGGACCGGGGCCTGGCTGCTGGGGAGCGACTTCAACCGCGGCACCCGCCGTCGTCCCACCGCCCGCAACGCGATCCCTTTGCCGGCGTAACTCTCGAGGCTGCTGAACTGCTGCAGCGTCAGCTCGCCCACAAACTCCAGCGGCAGCCAGGTGGCGAGCCGGCCGTCGCGATACGCCTCGGCCTCGGTCACCGACAGAATCAACTGCCCTCCCTGGCGAACCCAGTCAGCCAGTGCGGCGGACTGGGCGGGGCTGAGCTGTTGAAACACGCTGGGGGTGTCGGCGGCTGCTCCGGCGATTCGAGTGGGCAGGACGACAACACTTGCGGGGGCGTATCCTGCCACCGTGGTGGGGAGGTCGGCGACCGACTGCCGCTCGGCGACGACAAGCCGGGGGGGCTGCTCGCCCCGCGAGTCCCGTTCGTTCGACGCCGACAGGCTGGCGGGGAGCCGGGCCAGTGAGAGCCAGAGGTGGTCTTCCTGCCTGAGCTGCCGATGGAAGCGTGTGCCCTCGGCGTCGCTGGGGACCAGCCTCTCGCGCCACGCGACCGCCCCGGAACCGGAGACAATCCGGGCTTCGAGCGGTGCCTGCAGGCGACCGAGGTTGAACTGCACCTGGAGCTCGGCACGACCCGACGCGGGCACTGTCTGCGGGGAGCTGGCGAAGGTGGCCGGGGCCCCGTCGACATCGAGCGCTTCCACCTCGAGCGTCCACTGCTCGCCGGGCGTCCCGGTGGCCAGCACGCGGAGGGGGGCGGGGCGACCAACCATCGACCAGCCGGCGACACCGACGTCGACCTGCTGGACTGAGCAGGCGGAATTGGCCTGGGGGGCCTGGGCGACGGCGGGGAGGCTGGGCCCGAGCCAACACAGCAGGGCGAGCGCGCAGAGGCGCGTCCAGCGGGATGGGGACCGCGTGCTGCCTGAATCAGTGGCCCGGAGGCCCAGAAGTTCGCCGGTCACATTCACTCCCGCCGCCGGTTGCACCACAGCCCGCCAAGCGGGAGATCGACCGCGCCACTCACACCGTACGCCCGGACCGCGCCCCCACCTCAACTGGCCGGGTGTTCGAAGTCCTTCCGCAGACACTCCACAAGGGAGCTTGTTTTTAGTCGAACACCGGGGGGGGAACAACAGCCCGCCAACGGAGCGGGGCACCCATCACCGCGGCCCCCCGGTGCCCCCCGCAAGACCACTCCATTCGGCAGGGGCCAACCCCGGCTGGCCCGCCGAGTTTGGCGCCGCACTCATCCCGGGTCGCAGAGCCCGGTTCATTCCACTTTTCCGCCGGCCACTGGTTCTACGCCAGCGACGGGGGGAATGTTGGACGGGGGCCGCAGCTGCCCTGGATTCGCCCAGAAAGTCGCACGGGTCGCCGCGACCAACCTGCCGGATGTGAAGAATCGAACAAGGGCGACGGGGTGGGGCCTCAGTGTCGATCTGGGCTGGGCCCTCGGGTCTGGCGCGGGAGGGAGTGCGGCGAGGCGGGGACCAAGCCGGGGCTCAACCGACAACTGGCGGCGGGAAGCCGGCGTGAATCCGGCGGGAGAACACTTGGCATGCCCCAGTGCGTTCAGGCGCGGGGCTCGCTGGCGGTCGGGGCCGGGGCTGGTGCGTTCTTCGACCACAGCCAGCGAAGGGGGCTGGGTTCGGCGGGACCGTGGCCTGTGAGAGTGGGGCGAAACACCACCAGCAGCAGCAG
>CAIUHT010001020.1 GCA_903898975.1 uncultured Planctomycetaceae bacterium | reverse complement strand
GGTTGACGACCGAGACGGGGCCTCCGAAGCGTTTCTGCAGGTGCAGTTGCAGCAGTTCGGGGTAGGCGGGCTGGAAGGGGGCGCCGCCAGCCCAGCCCGAGGCGTTGCACCCGGCTGAGATGCTGTCGCCCACCACCACGATCGAGAGGGGTTGCTTGTTGAGGAGGCGGAACACGGAACGGGGGAGGGCGGCGGGATCAAAGCGGGGGACCGGACCGCGCCAGAGTCCTTCTTCATGGCGATAGGTGATGCAGGTCTGGCGGGCGTGGTATTCGAGGGCCGAGCCAAAGAAGATTTCGCCGTTTCCGTCGCGGTGTGTGAGCCGGTATTTCTGCGAGTTGGCGGGCCGGCGGAGCTCGGCGGGGGTTGAAGCGGGGATGCGGGAACCGGGGGGGAGCGTGATCTCGCGGCTCCCCGGGGTGAAGAGGTAATCGCGTCCCGCTTCGTAGGTCACATCGGTGTAGGAATTGGTGACCGCGAGGATTTCCTGGATGGGGAAGAGGACGCGGGCCTTGGCGGGGCTCTCGGGGGACTGGCGAATGAAGAGGACCGACTCACCCTCACACACGGTTCCCTCCCAGAAGGGGCGGAGCAGGCTGGGCTGATACGGATAAGTCCCGGGGGGCGGGGGAGCGGGTTGGGCCGGGGTGGCCTGGGAGAGGGCAATCGACGGGAGTCCAACGAGCGCCAGGGCGAAGAGAGGAGCGATCCAAAAGAGCCGGGGAGAGCGCATGAGAGAGACTCTCTGGGGAAGGGGTGGGCGGAGAGGGCTCGAAAGGGGTTGGGCGAGCGCGGCGAGTCGGGCCGCGGTCGAGTTCATGGATGGGCTGGTCATGGATGGAGAGTTCACCGCTGTGAAGGTAAACGCCGTGTTCAGACCGGATGGCACGGTTTGGCCCGGAGAACGGAAGTGGGGTGGTCCTTGCCGAGGGACGCGAGCGAACAAGCCGAGAGGAGAGGCGAGAGCAGGAACAGGGGCGAGTCCAACAGTCTTTAAGGGGCCAAGTGTAGCACGGGGCGCCTTCGTCTTAAATCAACGGAACGACGACATGGTGCCTCCCTTAGAGTGAGACCGGCGCCCTCGACTGTGTGGCCTGGCGTGTGTCCCTGGTGGGTACGACGTCTGGACGTCCCGGCGCCCGCCCGCCTCCTTCACCGTCGGGATTGGCACCAGTCTCGTCGAAGGTTCGCGGGATGATGCGGCGACTTCCCGACCGGACGTCGCCTTCCTCTGCTCATCAACGCCGCCCCGACAAAACCTCATTTCACGCTGAGCCAGCCCATGCGGGCCAGGTGTGCGACGATTGCAACGAGAACGGCAAGCGATTATCACGCATTGCGGAGCAGAGAGGTGCAGCGAGCCTGCGATCAGCATGGTTCGCGTGGGACGTCGGTTTTCGCAAGCCGCTGATCAACCTCGATCTGCCGTATGATCTCAGTTCGCCGCATACTGACGAAAGACCATCGTGAGCAAGAAAGAGACGAAGAAGCCCAGCGTATTGATGATCGCCATACTCGCAGCGACGGCAGCCCTGAGTTCATTGGCTGCGAGTGCCGTCGTGAGGGCAATATTCCGAACACAAGGCGAAAATCGCTCAGTCGATGACGTACTTGCCAAAGCCGCTGACGAAACCAATCGCAGGCTCCCCATGATGTTGGATCAATTCACGCGGCTCGATTCGACGGCTGCCCTGCCCCAGGGCAAATTGATGTACAAGTACACGATCGTCAATCTGAACCCGTTGCCAGATCGCAACACACTCATTGACAAAATGCGTCCCAACATGATTAACGCCTACAAGACATCTCAGGACATGGCGGGTCTGCGCAAGTTGAGGGTCACGCTGGTCTACAAGTATGCTGATGAAAAGGGAAACGAGCTGGCTCAATTTGAGATTGGCCCGCAGGATATTCAATTGTCGCCCTGAAACAACGCAGACACTTTTCGGGCACCTTGGAAAGTCTCACGTTGTTCTCTTGGTCCTGGTGATTGTCTGTATGGTTTGTTGGCTTCGCGCAGACCCGTAAGGAGTGATTCCCGAATGCCTGTGAACGTGCTCGTGCGCAGCACCCTGCGTCAGTGGGATTTGATCCTCACGATTATTGTCGGCCTCCTGGCGACTGGGATTGGAGTCATGTGGATGGGAAACAGACTCCACATTCCCGGCGCGATCGTCGCGACGGTTGGGGTGTTGTGCGCGATGGGGGGGGTGATCGCGTTTTGGCGGCGTATCGCCCTGCGGCAGTGGGTTGCCGTGAAGGATGACGGGTTTGTCCTGGTTGAGCAGCGCGGTGAGACCGAATTTGAGGATTCCCAGGTTCAAAGCCTCGCCTTGGATTTCAAGCGGAATCACTCGCGGGGGATTCACCAATCGACCACGCGGACAGTGATCCTGTGGTTGGAGGAAAGGCAAGGTAACAAGGATTTGAGGCGGTTGGAGTTTCGCACCACGTTCAAGGCGAACGAGCCCGATCCGTTGTCGGAGCTGATCGCTCGACTGGGCAGGCAGGTGCTGCGACATGCGCGCGACCTGCTCGCGGAAGGCCGCACATTCTCGGGGGATGGCTGGCAGGTCAGCGGTCAGCACTTGGTTTTTACCAGCGGAACGACACCCGTTGAGTGCCCGATTGACGAGATCGTGATGGCGGCGATTGTCGATGGTGAACTGCGGCTCTGGCGACGGAACCAGGAGGAGGTCTGGGCTCGGACCAAAATCGGAGGGGTCAATGCCTACCTGCTCAAAGAGCTGCTGGATCAGCGCCCGGCCGACGATCCCGAGTGGGACGACTGCGACAGTGACAAACTGGGGCGGGTGATCTTTGAGAGAAAGTCCGCCGTCAGGACGAAGGTGCTCCTGGCCCTCGGGCTGTTGCCGCTGTTTCTGATGGCGTTGGGCTCCGGAGTTGCGATCATCGATGGTGGGGTAGACCGCTTACCTGGGTTAATCTCGGGGGTGCTCGTCCTGCTGGCATCCATCACCTGCATCCTGAGGCTCGTCCATTGCTCCAGGTTTGTGTTTCGTTGTC
>CAIUHT010001019.1 GCA_903898975.1 uncultured Planctomycetaceae bacterium | reverse complement strand
CGATCTGAAGGCCCGGGGGCTGCTGGAGGAGACCCTGGTGTTGTGGGGGGGAGAGTTTGGGCGGACTCCGACGGCTGAGGGGACGAATGGCCGCGAGCATCATCCGTTCGGCTTCAGCATGTGGTTGGCGGGAGGGGGAATTCGCGGGGGGATGGTACACGGTGCGACGGATGAGTTTGGCTGGCACGCCGAGCGCGAAAAGGTGCATGTCCATGACCTGCACGCCACGATTCTGCACCTGATGGGGTTTGATCATGAGCAACTGACCTTCCGGTTTGGCGGCCGAGACTACCGGCTGACCGACGTGCACGGCGAAGTGGTGCACGAGATTCTCGAAGCGACGTAGCGGGCGAGTAGCGAGGGAAGGGGAGTTCATCGATCGCAGATGGGGGGCGACGTCGTCCGCTGGTCGATTCTGTCAGTAGCGTGTCGCAGGTGCACCGGGTTCGGTTTTCTGGATTGGCATTGGTGAGTTGCAAGCGGCGAGGAGCTGCATGCTCCGGACTTCAGACTGTGGGTTGCTCCTGGGGAATCGCGGCAGGGAGCGGAATCAGCCATGGCATTGCTTGGCTGGGCGGATGTGAACCGGGGATCGGCTTCTGGCGTTGAGTTGAAGGGAGCTGGGAAGCGGAGGGGAGATGTTGGTGGAATGTTGGGAAATAGAACAAAGGATTGGGTTGTCCGTCATTTCTCCCGGGTCCAAGATGGATAGAATCGAAAACGCAGGATGTGGGCAGTGCTCGGTGGGGTGAAGAGGCCTGGTGGGGTAGACAATCGCATGCTGAACTTGAAGCGAGAGCGAGAGGGGATGTTATTACACCCGTCGATACGACGACGCTGTCGCAGGTTGCGGACGTGGGCGAGAGGTTGCTGGTCCCGCGCGCTGTGGTTGACTTTGTCGGTTGGAATGTTCGTGGGCTGGTGTCGGCCCGATGGGGGCAGAGTCCGGGCGGAGGAAGTGGCACCGCCAACTTTGCGCTGGTCTTTGGCCGAGGAATTCCGAACGGGAACTGGGCGTCGGAATCCGAATCCTGATCGCCATGAGGACTCGTGCTGGTACTTTCTGCGGACCACGAATGCGCGGGGGCCGGTGGAAACCCGAGAGTGGTTGCGGGATGGGAAGTACGCGCCGCTGGCTGAGTCGGGAGAGAAACTTTTCAGCAGTCCGGTCGATGGGTGGGCTTTTCGAGTGGGGCAGCCGTTGGCACCGTTGGTTGGGCGGGTGACGGCGGAGTACGACGTGGGGCTGCGGTTTGAGCCGGGGGACGTGCTCATCGCGCCTGGGCCGGAGCATGCGGTCGTGATTGGCTGGCGGAGTCCGGTTGCGGGCCGGCTGGAGATGTCGGGGCGCTTTGAGCATGGGCAGAATTGTTGCGGAGCGAATTCGGCTGTGCGCTGGACAGTCGAGCGTGGACTCGCACCCGATGAGGCGACGGGCTTCGAATCTCGAGAGCTGGCGACTGGGACTGCCGACTTTGGGACGCCCAGCCAGGTCGGGGAATTCGACATCCGCAATGAGACGGTCTCGCCTGGGGAGTTCGTCTATTTCATCGTGGATGCCTTGGCCGATGGGACGCCGACACCACATCACGGTGATGCCACAAGATTGCGGGTAACAATCACGGTGCACAATGCGGTGCGGCCACCACCGCCAGTCTTCGAGGATCAGATTCAGCCTCTGCTCTCGAGAAAATGCGGTGGCTGCCACGGCGCGGATCTTCAAGAGGCACAGCTTGATCTGCGGACGTTGTCGACGCTGCTGCGTGGGGGGGAAAGTGGTCCGGCTGTGGTGCGGGGAGTTCCTGAGAGCAGCCTGTTGATCGATCTGGTGCAACGCGGCGAGATGCCGCCGGTGCCGGAGGATCGACTGTCGAGCACCGAAGTCGAGTTGCTGGCCCGATGGGTCAAGGGAGGGGCAACGGGCCGGGAGCCAGTGGTGGAACTACCGTCTCGGCACATGGTGACGCCCCAAGATCGAGAATTCTGGGCGTTTCAGCCACCCCGTCGAGTCAAGCCGCCTGCGGTGCGAGACGAGTCGGCGGTCCGCACACCGGTGGATGCCTTCCTGCTGAGCCGATTGGAATCGGCGGGTTTGG
>CAIUHT010001018.1 GCA_903898975.1 uncultured Planctomycetaceae bacterium | reverse complement strand
GTCGGCGTTGTTGAAGAAGGCGTACAGCCGGTAGTACTCGCGCTGCGAGATCGGGTCGTACTTATGCGAGTGGCATTCGGCACAGTGAAACGTCAGCCCCATCCAGACTGTCGCGGTGACGTGAGTGCGATCTTTGACCGCCCGGGTTCGAAACTCCTCGGGATCGGCCCCCCCCGCCGAGTTGTGCAGCGTCTGCCGATGAAACGCCGTCGCGACCCGCTGCGCGGTCGTCGCCTCGGGCAGCAGATCGCCCGCCAGTTGCTCGATGGTGAAGCGGTCGAAGGGCAGGTCGGCGTTCATCGCTCCCAGCACCCAGTCGCGAAACTTCCAGGCGTGGGGACGGGGATTGTCGTTCTCGTAGCCGTCACTTTCCGCGAACCGCGCCTGGTCCAGCCAGTGCCTGGTCCAGCGTTCGCCAAACTGGGGAGCCGAGAGCAGTCGGTCAACCAGCCGGGCGTAGGCCTCGGGGGCGGCATCGTTCACAAACGCCGCGACCGCGGCGGGGGTGGGGGGCAGGCCCCACAAGTCGAAGGTGAGCCGGCGAATCAGCGTGCTGCGGTCGGCCTCGGCACTCGGTTCGAGCCCCGCCCGCTCCAGTCGATCGAGCACGAACTGATCGATCGCGTTGACCGCCCAGTCACGCCGCTGCGTTGCCGGCGGCGCAGGAACCGCAATCGGTCGGAACGCCCAATGATCGGGGGGGGCCTCGGTCCCCGCGAGTTCGTCGGGCCACGGTGCCCCGGCGGCAATCCACTGTCGCAGCAGGCGGCGATCCGACTCAGCCAGCGGTTCGGCCCGCTGGGGCATCCGCCGCGATTTGTCCTGTGCTTCGATGCGGCTGAGCAGTTCACTCTGCCGCTCGCTCCTGGGGACAATCGCCGCGGCTGTATCGCCCCCCTGCAGGGCCCGCCGGCGAATGTCGAGTCGCAGCCCCCCTTCCTGTAGATCGGGACCGTGGCAGCCGACGCAGTGCTCGCGCAGCAGCGGCTGAATCAAGCGGGCGAAGTCGGCGTCGGGAAAGGGGACCGTCTCGGTGGGTCTCACCAGCACCACGTAATTGCTGCAGGCTCCGGTCTGGCGACGGTCGTTTCCTCCCAAGACCACCTCACCAGCAGGAAACTCCCGGGTGTAGAGGCGGTACTCCTGCTCGTCGACCCACAGGCGGTCGGCGGTGGCGGTCCAGTCGCGCATCCAGTCGGGAGGGTGGTCGCCGCGGGTGTCGAGCGCCACGGCGAACTCCGCCGGTTGTTCGAGTGTCACGACGAGGTGGCGGGGGGCGGCGGCGTAGTCATCGTCCATCGACGTCCGCACCAGCCGGGCCTTGTGCCAGCGGGGGGGAAGTTTCTTCAGGCGATAACCCCGATCGGTGTAGGGGCGCTCTCCGTCGATGGCGCTGCCCACAGTGCTGTCGCGGCCCGATGACGAACGGGAAACTGCCAATCCCGGCGCGTCCTCGGCGCGAGTGCTGGCCGATCGACCAAAAAGAGCCGCCAGCACCGCCGCCAGCCACACCATTCGTCCCAGCCGCGACCGCAACATAACGCACTCCCAGCGACTCTCCATCCGTGAAAGATTCAGCACTCTGCACAGCACGTCATTTCCTCCCCCCGGGCGCGAGATGCGATCTCCTGCGACTGCCTCGGGATTATCGGCTGAGCGGCACGAAAATGCACTCGGAAACTCAATCGTCCCCTCCATCGCCGAAACAAAAAACTCGGTTGTCCCCACGACCGCTGGCAGTGCGAATCGAGACGCTCGGCCGGTCCAGCCGCAAACGCCGCGATTCCGTGTCGCACCGAGAGGTGGAGGGATCGATCGCACAGCCATCTCGCTTGGTTCGAACGCGCGACAGCCCCCGCAAACCCCGCACCGTGGACGAAGCCGGGCGCAGTCGAACATTGGCGAACAGCCGGCCGAGGTCAGTCGTCACCGGCCCCGCGACCACTCCCCGGATCGATGCCGTGCTCACGCAGTTTCTGTCGCAGCGTCCCGCGGTGCAGCCCCAGCAGCGCCGCGGCAGCCGCGCGGTTCTGGCCCGTCCGCTCGAGCGCAACTCGCAGCAGGGGGGGTTCCACCAGTGCCAGCAATTGCTCGTGCAGTGCCGGCGCGAGCGAGCCCTCCCCGGCAGTCTCGGTGACCCGAGCCCACTCTGCGACCAGCGCGATCAGCCGTTCCGACAGTTCGGCTCGATCCCCCTCCGGCCCGCCCACCTTCGGGATCGACGCCGTCAGAGACTCGCCTGTTCCCGCCATGGCAAGGTGCTCTTCATCGAGGACCCCCAGGCGCGAGACCGCCGCGGCACGCTCGACCGCGTGCCGCAGGTCCCGCACGTTCCCGGGCCAGGGCCGCGCCTGCAGCGCAGCCAGTGCCCGTGCCGTCGGTCGGGGCGGCGTCTGTCCCGGCGGCGTCGCGCGCCGCAGCAGGTGTCCCACCAGGGCCGGGATGTCTTCAACCCGCTCACGCAGTGGAGCCAGGTGAATGCGAAAGGCCCCCAGCCGATAAAAGAGATCCTCGCGAAACCGCCCTTCCCGCAACTCGTGCTCCAGCACGCGATTGGTCGCCGAGACAATGCGAACGTCAATCTGCCGGAGTTGCGAAGACCCGACGGGGTACAGTTCTCCCTGCTCGAGAACGCGCAGCAGCTTGACCTGCAGCGGGGGAGCGATGTCGGCGACTTCGTCGAGAAACACCGTCCCGCCCGAGGCCTGCGCGAGCAGTCCCGCGCGGTCACTGTCGGCTCCCGTAAACGCACCGCGGGCGTGGCCAAACAGCTCGGCCTCGACCAGGCCGGGGTTGAGGGCCGGAATGCACACGGGCACGAACGGCTGGGCGGCCCGCGCACTGTGCCGATGAATCGCCCGGGCCACCAGCTCTTTTCCCGTGCCGCTTTCGCCGGTGATCAGCACGGGAGCGGTGGTGCCCGAGGCCAGCGCGATCTGCTTGTAGACCTGCTGCATGGCAGGCGAATGCCCGACCAGCCAGGCTGAGTCATTGTCGGTCGCCACCAGTTCGTTGGGGGTCACATGGGCCGCCCGTGCCGCCAGGGCCCGCTCGACAACTCCGACCAACTGCGACAGGTCGAACGGTTTGACCAGGTAGTCGAACGCCCCGCGACCAATCGCCGCGACGGCGGTCTCCAGGTTCCCGAACGCCGTCATCACCACCACGGGCACGCCCGCCAGGGTCGGTGCGAGGCGATCCATCAGCGCCAGTCCATCGAGACCGGGCAGCCGCACGTCGAGAACTACCAGTTCGGGACGATACCCCGCCGCCAGCTGTTCACAGGCCGCTTCACCACTTCCCGCAATCGCGACCGAGTGGCCACCATCCCCCAGCGCCTGCTGAATCGCCCAGCAGATGGCAGGTTCGTCATCGACCACCAGGATCTGGCTCATGGCAGCGATCCTGGGGATGTGTGGGGTGAAAGAGAAGCCGCCGAGCCAGACGCGATGGCACGCGCGGCACCAGGCTGAACCGAGGGCTGATCGATCTCTCGGCCCGTTGGCGCCCCATCGACTGCCACGGGAACGGTGGGGATCATAGCGTTGGGGCGTGACGCAGTGAGCGCACTTGCAACCGCCGGCGCATGCACCGGCACAGCCGACGGGGCGGCTGTTGCCGCTGTCACCGCATGCACTCCTGCCACCGCGACTTCGGCAGACGGGGCCAATGGCAACTTCAGGGTGAACACCGTTCGCCCCTCACTGCGCCGCCATTCCAGGGCCCCCCCATGCTCCTCAGCCACCTGCCGCACGAGCAGCAGGCCCAGCCCGACCCCTTCCGGCTTGGTCGTGACAAAGGGTTGGCCCAGGTGTTCGGCCACCTCGGCGGTCGGCCCGGGACCCGAATCGGCCACCTCCAGTCGCACCCAGTGCCCCTCGTCGGCTTGTCGCACTTCAACCACGCCCCCACGCCCAGCCGCCTCGACCGCATTCAAGGCCAGGTTCAGCACCGCCGCCTGCAAGGCGTGGGCATCTCCCACCACCGCGCTGGTCCCCGGGGCACCCGTCGTTCGCAGGCTCACCCCCGCATGCTCGCACGCTGGTTCGATGAGGGGAATCACCTCGGCGACGAGGGCCGACGCCGCGACCCGCGTCGGCTCGCGTCGCTCGGGCTTGCCCAGCGACAGCAGGCCCCGCACCTGCATCTCCAGCAGCGACAGCTGACGCAGCGCGACCTCCAGGCTCCGGTCCCCCGCCCCCTGCCGACATCGCTGCCCATGCAGCTGCAACGCCAGTCGGGCTCCCGTCGCGGCATTCCGCAGTTGATGTGCCAACCCTCCCGCCAGTTGCGCCAGCACCCGCTGACGCTCCCCCACCGAGATCGCCGCCTGCAACTCCCGCAGACGCTCGGCCATCCGGTTCACCGCCACCTCAAGGTCACGCAGTTCATCGTCGGCCCCCTGGGGAGGAATCGCCGCAAATTCGCCCCGCGCAATCGCCGCGGTCTGCCCCTGCAGCGTCCGCAGTCGCCGCGCCAATCTCTGCCCCCATGCCAGGGTCACTCCCGCGGTCAGCAGCACCGCCATCGCCCCGACCGACAGCGGGTACAGCGCGGCAATCCACTGCTCGCGTCGCCAGGTCCCTTCCGGTGCCAGCACGTACAGCCAGCGGGCCGCGCGATTGGTTGAACGCTCAAGCCGGGCGACAAAGTACCGCTCGGCCCCCACCGACACCGCCGGTTGACGGGTCAATGTCGCCAGTTCGCCAACGGCCAGGTCGGCCAGTCGAGCCCGCTCCCCGGCAGTCAAATCGAGTGTCGAGGCGACCAGTTCCCGCCGATCATCGAGGGCAATGAAGTGCGCACCTGTCAGCCCCCGCATCTGCGCGACCACGCGGTCGTTGACCGGGAAGCTGGCCTCGGCGAGGGTGGCCACCACGCGGGCCAGCTGATCGAGCGTGGCCCGCTCCCGGTCCCGCGCCGCCAGCACGGCAGCCACCGCCGTGGTCGCCGCCACAGCCAGCAGCACCACCCCGGCGATGGGCAGCAGAACCTGATGACGAATGGACCAACGCATGCATCGACTCCCCGGTTTCCACAGTCCACCTTATCGCGCCCCGCCAGCCTGCGATAGTTCACCGCGTGTCGCCGTGCGAACAGTGTCCCGCATCATTCAAGTGATGCGTTTCGGGCCCATGGGAACGCAAGCGGGCACCTCACTTGAAGGCCGCGGGAGTGGCCCAAGGTGTCGCGACCCTCCCCGGCCGCCTGTCGAACCTCTTCCCAACAGACCCTGATGGCGGTTTTTTCGCCACGCGCGGCGGAAATTCCGCCGGTCGAGGAGCTTGCCAGCTCAATCCAGGGTGCAAGCCCCCAGATTTCCCGCGACAATTGTCTGACGCACATCGCGCGTGTCCGCCGTCAGTCGCTGGCATGAAAATTGCCATGTTTTTGTCTGCTGCCTACCGGCAGTGCATCCCCAGAGGCGGACTCCACGATTCCAGGCCCCCCATGCGCACGCGTTCCCGGCGAAGAGGCTTCACGCTCATTGAGTTGCTGGTGGTGATTGCCATCATCGGCATCCTGGTCGCCCTGCTGTTGCCCGCGGTGCAGCAGGCCCGCGAGGCGGCCCGGCGGACCCAGTGTCGGAACAACCTCCGGCAGATCGGTCTCGCCATGCACAACTACACCGATGCCTTTGGCTGCCTCCCCCCCAGCATGGCCATTGTCCCGCAGGTCACGACCAATGCGTCGTGGTCCATCCACGGGCGCCTGCTGCCGTATATGGACCAGGCGAACCTGTACGCCCAAATCGACCTGCAGCAGACGTGGTCCAGCCCCAAGAATGCCGCGGTGGTTTCGGGCTACCGCGTGCCGGTCTATCTCTGCGTGTCCGATCCGAAGATCAACATTCCGCGGTCGACCTCGGGGGTGAATCTTTACTCGGTGAACTACGCCTTCAATTTCGGGACGTGGTTCGTGTACGACCCGGTCTCGGGACGGGGAGGGGACGGACTGTTCCATCCCAACAGCAGTTTCAACTGGGAGGCGGCCCGCGACGGAACCAGCAACACCCTGGTCGCCTCCGAGGTCCGGGCCTGGCAGGCCTACACGCGGAACGCCGCGCCCCCCTCGACCAATCCTCCCGGCACGGTCGCCGAACTTCTCGCGGCGGTCGCCGTGGGAGTTCCCGACCGGATCCAGGTTGGCACGGCCGATGGCACCGCGCACACCGAATGGGCGAACGGCCACTCGCATCACAGTGGCTTCACCACCACGCTCACCCCCAACACGGTGGTCCCCTGGACCTACCAGGGAGTGGTGTTCGACTGCGACTTCGCCTCCCGCCAGGAAGGCTCCAACACCACCCTCGCCAGTTACACCGCGGCGTTGTCACGCAGTTATCACACCGGCATCGTGCATTCGCTGCTGGGCGATGGCGCGGTGCGGTCCATCTCGTCGAGCATCGACCTCCGCATCTGGCGGGCGCTAGGCACCCGCGCCGGACGCGAGGTCACGGGCGAGTTTTAGAGTCGCGCGGCCTCCCGGCCGGGACGTCGCCTGTCCGACCGCCCAACCGGCCGCGCCCCGCTCCGTTCCCGCCCCGCGCACCATTCGCCCAGGCGGGCCGCAGGGCTATTGCCCCTGCCGAAACTTCTTGACCGCCGCCACATACTGGCTGGCGAGCGTCCGGATGCGGTCCATGTCGTTCGCGGCGATCGCCTTCGGTTCGACCAGGGCCCCCCCCAGTCCCACCGCGCACGCTCCCGCTTTCAGGAAGTCGCCAATCGTATCGAGATTCACCCCTCCGGTGGGCAGCAGTCGCACCTGCGGCAGGGGCCCATGAATCGCCTTCAGGTACGACGGACCAACGAAATCGGCGGGGAAGACCTTCACTATGTCGGCCCCGGCATCCCACGCCGTCACAATCTCCGTCGGGGTGAACGCCCCGGGCATCACCAGTTTGTCGTAGCGGTTGCACAGTCGAATCACATCGACATTCACCGCCGGGGAGACAATGAACTCGGCTCCCGCCAGGATCGCCGCCCGGGCGGTCTCGGTGTCGAGCACCGTCCCCGCCCCCAGCAGCACCTTGTCGCCCAGGGTTTTGCGGACCGCCGAGAGAATGTCGAGCACCCGCGGCACAGTGAAGGTCACTTCCAGCACATCGACCCCACCCGCATGCAGCGCCTGGGCCACCTCGACCAGTTGCTCGCTGGAGTTCGAACGGATGATCGCCACGATGCCACTGTTCAGCACGCGGGTCAGGTCGGAATGACGGCTCATGGGGCGGAAGTGCAGGCAAAAGAGTCGGAGGAGGTCACGGAACCACACCGGTTCCGGTGACAGGAGGCCGATGGTAGCCCACCTTGGCTCTGGGTTGAAAGCCTGTCGGGCCCGCCACGGCCTGCTCCCCAGTTGGCTGTCAGGGGGCCCGGCTTGGCTCGACAACCGCTCAAGACAACGTGGTCGGCTCGACCGCTTCCACCAGCACCACGGCATCGGCCGACATCGATTCTTCGCGTCCCACTGGGCCGACTTTTTCGCCTGTCTTGGCTTTCACATTGACGAGGGACTGGTCCAGCCCCAGCAGCTGGGCGACCCGAGCCCGAATGGCTGGCTTCCACGCGGAGAGTTTCGGCCGCTGGGCATGGATCGTGCAATCGAGATTGACGGGGTGATAGCCCGCCTGGTGCACCAGCTGCAGCGCCGCCTTCAAAAAGATCGCGGAATCCACATCGCGGTTCTGCGGGTCGGTGTCGGGAAACAACTCGCCGATGTCCCCGAGCCCACAAGACCCCAAAAGCGCATCGGTGATCGCATGCAGCAGCACATCGGCGTCGCTGTGTCCCACCAGCCCCGTCTCATGGGGAATCTCGACTCCCCCCAACACCAGTCGGCGACCCGCCCCCAATCGATGGGTGTCGTGTCCCAGCCCCACCCGAAACTGCGGAATCTTCATTGCGCTCTCCTTTCCTCCACCCCTGCCGCCCGCTCACCGCCCCCTGGTTGGCACGAGCGTCGAACCACCCCTCGCCCCACACAGCAGACCCACTGCCGCCGGAATAATAACGGGAAAGCAGGGAAAAATCGCGGCGGTCTTCAGGACTGACTGTCCAATCCAGGATGGGAAGCGGCGTGAATCGGGCTGGGTTGGGGTGGGAGCGTGGGACGGTGTGGCAGCCGTAACGTTTGACATGAGTGGCGTCTTCGCAACCCGTTGACAATCCCTGACAGGAAGCGTCCCGCATTCGAGCGGTCGTGCTCCCATTCGCCGTCGCCCGCAAGCGAGCCTGGTCCGAGCGATCCCCTGGGGTTGGGAAGGCGAAAAACGGAGCGTCAGGCGGAACTGGCTGTGGCTACTCCCCAGTTGCCGTTTTCGAAGCCGGGGCGATCACTCGACTGCCCGGCTGGCTGACCTTGGGGTTGGGTGCCAAGGCGTCAAACCTGCGCGGCACGATGCCGCGACTTCTTGACCCCGTGGTGCC
>CAIUHT010001017.1 GCA_903898975.1 uncultured Planctomycetaceae bacterium | reverse complement strand
GCGCGCCGTCACGCGGAACGTGTAGCTGCGATCGGGAGAGAGCCCGGTCACCTCCATGCCGCTGGACCCGGCCCCCAGCTGGCCGACAACCGACCAGCCGCCACCGCCATCGCGGCTGAGATCGACCTGGAAGGCGGTCGCCCACCCATCGGCGGGATTCCACGCGAGGGTGATCGAGCTGGGGGTGGCGGCGGTGACCCGCAGGCTGCCGACCGGGGCCGGCGCGGGGACGGCGGTCTTGCCCGAGGCGATGTTCGAATCGGGCGAGTTGCCCGTCGCGTTGTACGCCACGACCTTGACCCAGTACGAGGTGTTGGCGTGCAGCCCGTCGATGACCCCGCAGCGCAAACTCCCCGCCAGGCGGGCCGCCTCGCTCCAGTTCTTCTGGTCGGTGCTGCGGTAGATGATGAACTCCTTCACATAGACTCCGGCATGGGCCCACTCGACGGCGAGTGACGTGCTGCTCTTGGTGTGTGCGCAGACTCCCGTGGCAGCGTCGGGAAGTGGAAGCGGGGTCGTGGCATCGATCTCGTTCGAGGGGGGCGAGCTTGCGGACTGACTTCGCGCCAAGACCCGGAACCAGTACTGAGTCTCGGGTGTGAGACCGGTGTCGGTCACCCTGGTCACCCCGGCGTCCGTAGTCCGTGCGAATTGCCACGATTCCCGCCCATCATCGCTGCGGTACAGGTCGAAGCCCTGTTCATTATCACTCTGGTCGACCCATTCCAGCCCCACGGCGGTCGGCGCGACCGACGTGACCTGCAGCCTCTCGGGGGAGCGGGGGGTGGTCGGCAGCGTGCGTCCGCGGGCCTCCACAGGGGGCGAATCGCCTGCCGCATTGAAGGCGGTGAGGCGGAACTGGTAAGGGGTATCGGCCTGCAGCGACTCGACGCGGCAGGAGTTGAACGAGGTTCCCTGCGGAAGGGGCAGGGAGATCCAGGTGCGTCCGTCGCTGGTGCTCGACTGCAGGCGAAACCCGACCGCAGTGCGGTTGTTGTCGGACCACACCAGCAGGAGCGAGTTGCTGGTTTCGCCAGTGACCTGCAGCGCGAGTGGCGGGTTGGGACGGGTGGCAAACGACGCGGTGGGGTTATTGGCGGAGGTCCCCCCGGCATTGAATGCGAGCAGTTGCAGGTCGTAGCGGGTGTCGAGCGCCAGGGGCGACAGCGGGCACGAGCGGGCCGACCCCGGCAGTTCGAGCACCGTGGGGGGAGCGGTCGCTCCCGTCACGTTCCAGGCGAGGCGATAGCCATCGACCGGCCCGCCGGCGGGGCCCGGCTGCCACTCGACCAGGGCCGAGGTGGGAACCGTGGGGCTGGGTGTCCCCTTCAGGTCCGTGGGGGAGGAGGGGAGGCAGGGAAGCGTGGTCCCGCTGGCGGGGGCCGACCAGTCGGAATTGCCACCGGGGTTGATGGCCCGCACGCGGAAGGTGTAGGGCCGACCACAGGCCAGCGACCCGACACTGAAGCGGGTGACGTTGAGTTCGGTGCTGCCCAGCGGCAGGAAGTTGGCCCCGCCATCGCTGCTGAATTCAATCTCGAACCGGGTTTCGTTGAGACTGTTGTCGCTCCAGGCCAACTGCAGCGAGGTGCGGCTGGGGCCGGTGACCGTCAATTGCGACGGGGCGGCGGGGGGACGGGGAAGGGTGCGGACCTGCACCTCATTGCTGGGGCCCGAACCTCCGCTGCCGTTGACCGCCTCGATCCGGAACAGGTAGGGGGTGTCGGGAGCGAGGCCTGTGACCTGGGTGCGGGTCACATCTTGAGGAAGGCGTTGCAGGATGGTCCAGGTTCGGCCCTGGTCGTCACTGCGGGCGAGTTCGAACCCGGTCTCGGTGGCCCCGTCGTCGGTCCAGGTCAGATCGACCGTGAGGATGCCGACGGGGCCGAGCGCCAGGACCGGACGCGGGGGGACGGGGCCAAGGGTGCGGAACTGCACGCTGCCCGAGGGGACCGAACGCCCCCACGCGTTGCGGGCCACCACGCGGCAGGCGTAGTCGGTTCCCGTCAGCAGTCCGGCGAGAGGCAGCCGCGTGGTGTTGACGGGGACCGAGCGATAGGGCTGCCAGCTGCTTCCGGCGGGAGTGGAGATTTCCACCTCGAATGTCTCTTCGTCGGGGCTGCGGTCGCTCCAGGCGAGGTTGGCGGAGGTCTGCGTGATCTCGGAGCAGGTCAGATCGGACGGGGCGGCGGGGGGCTCGCCCGTCGTCCGCATGACCAGCGATTCGGAAAAGCCTGAAGCCCCCGCCGCGTTGCGGGCCTGCACCCGGAACCAATACTCGGTCAGCGGTTGCAGGCCCGTCACCTGCAGTCGGGGGGTGTTGGCGGGAGTGACTCCCTGCTCGCTCCAGGCGCGCCCATCGCGGCTGGATTCCACGCGGAAGTCGACCTCATTGGTGCTGTTGTCGAACCACGCCAGCTCGAGCGTTCGGGAACCGGGGGTGACCACACCGGGCTTGCCCGGGACGGCGGGAGGCTCGGGCGCGGTCAGGAGGCTGAGGGGGGACGTGAAGGGGGAGGCGCCGGCGGCGTTGAGCGCCCGCAGCTTGAAGACGTAGCGGGTCGCAGGGGTCAGCCTGGTGATGGTCTCCCTCTGGGTGTTGGGGGGGATCGTCTTGAAGAGGGAGTAGTTGGCCCCATCGTCGAGGCTGTACACGAGTTCGAACTGGGTCTCGTTGTCGCTGGCATCGACCCAGGCCAGTTCGACCTGGCGAGCCTGGATCTGCACCGCAGTGAAGCCAGTCGGGGGGGCGGGGGGCGGCGCGTTCGTCCGGACCGGACAGGGCGGGGTGGGGTCTGAGGAGCCGACGGCGTTGCGGGCGATCACGCGGAACTGATAATCGGTCGCCGGAGTCAGACCGCGAGCCTGGAAGCGGACCACGTTGGCCGCGGTGACGCCGACGGTCGACCACACGAGCCCCTGTTGGTCGCTGACCTGGATCAGGAACTCGGATTCGTTCTGCGAGACGTCGGTCCAGCACAGGTCGATGGTGGTGGCCGTGACGTGTTCCGCCCGCAGATCGCGGGGACGGATGGGACGGGTCTCCGGGGTGGTGGCCGAGGCGACGTTGGACCACGACGATTCTCCCGCGGCGTTGGTGGCGCGGATGCGGAAGGCGTAGGTGGTGCCCGAGTTGATCCAGATGATGCCACACTGGCGATAGTTGCCCGGAACACTCACCTTGAATTGCCAGGTCAGCCCCTGGTCTTCGCTGATATCGACCAGCAGGGAGGTGGCACTGGTGTCTTCAAGCACCCAGGCAAGATCGATGCGCTCGGCCGAGACGGCGACCGCCTGCAGCCGCTGGGGAGTGGCGGGGGGGGCGAGTGGAGTGACGAAGTCGAGCGGCCCGGCGAAGGGAGAGCCTCCCCACGAGTTGCGGGCCTGCAGCCTGAGCAGGTAGCGCTGATTGGGCTTGAGCAACCCGATGTCAGCCCGGTTGCTGTTGGCCGGGAAGGTGCTGAGGTGGG
>CAIUHT010001016.1 GCA_903898975.1 uncultured Planctomycetaceae bacterium | reverse complement strand
TGCTGATTGGTGAGGCGTTTGGTGCCGAGGTGCTGCAGTCATTTCCGCAGTGGGCGGCGCAAGCCGAGGCGCGGCGGCTGGGGATTGTGCTGTCGCTGTCGACCGACCTGGCGGCGGACGCGAATCACCTGCCGGAAAGTGAGCAGGTGCGAATCTTGAAGAAGCCCGCCACGCTCCGCGATCTGCGAACCGCCCTCGAGCAGGCGATGGAAGCGGCCCACGAGGGGTGAGTGCTGAACCTGGCCGGTGGCAGTGGCAGTGTTAGTGGCAGTGGCAGTGGCAGCAGTGGCAGCAGTGGCGGCGGCAGCAGCGGCGGCGGCGGCAGCACCAGTGGCAATGGCAGTGGCAGGCGAACGGTCAGCGTCAGCTGGCCGGTGGAACCGCTCCAGGCACAAACGTTATCCCCCCACCCTCGACTGCACCGCTCAGGTTCGCCCAGCGGGGTGACTGGCGTGCGGAGGGTCGGCCTCGTTGGGCAGGCGTTGCAGTCCTTGTTCGAGAGCCGCCTGGCGGTAGTAGCCCGGCTGCTGCAACAGGTCGGCGGGGGAGCCCGCCTGGACCAGCTGTCCCCGATCCAGCACCAGCACCCAATCGGCCCGGCGGAGGGTGCTGAGGCGGTGAGCGACGATGAACGTGGTCCGCCCTTCCATGGCCCGGTCGAGCGCTTCGAGAATCTCCTGCTCGGTCTCGGGGTCGATCGCCGCGGCGGGGTCATCGAGCAGCAGGATCCGCGGGTCGAGCAGCACCGCCCGGGCGATGGCCAGGCGCTGGCGCTGTCCGCCCGAGAGATTGAAGCCCCATTCCCCCAACGGCGTGTCGTACCCCTGCGGGAGTTGCTCGATGAACTCGTGGGCACAGGCGACGCGGGCGGCCCGTTCGATGTCTTCGCGGGTGACGTCGGGACGACCGAAGGCGATGTTCGCCGCAATGGTATTGATGAAGAGAAACGTTTCCTGAAACACAATGCCGACCTGCCGACGGAGGGCGGCGACGTCGAACTCGCGGAGGTCGTGACCGTCGATGAGGACCCGCCCGGCGGTGGGGTCGTAGAAGCGGGGGATCAGGGAGAGGAGCGTGGTTTTGCCCGCTCCGGTCTGCCCTAGCAGGGCGACCCGCTGCCCGGGTAGAACCTGGAACGACAGCTGCTGCAGCACCGCCGCGTCGGGCTGATAGTGGAACGAGACCGAGTCGAACTCGACCGCTCCCGCGAGTCGGGTGTTGGCGAGGGGCTGGGCCGGAGAGGCGATTTCGACTGGTGCGTCGAGGACCTCGAACACCCGGCGGGCGGCACTGAGACTTTGCTGCACGCTGTTGGTGATGTTGGTGAGACTGGCGACCTGGTTGGCGAACTGGGTGAGCAGACCGGCGAAGACGACCAGGCCCGTGCCCAGTGGCAGCCGGTCTTGCGTGACCAGCCAGCCACCGTAAGCCAGCAGCACGACCATATTGAACTGGGTGAGGAAGCCAATGGTGGGGGTGAACAGGCTGACCCGCCAGAAGATGGCCTGCTGGTGCTGCTCGACGGCGT
>CAIUHT010001015.1 GCA_903898975.1 uncultured Planctomycetaceae bacterium | reverse complement strand
CGTTTCAGCAACTCCAGTACAGCACGCCGCAAAGGTTCGGGCTCACATTCGAACCGGGCGATCGAGGGAGCGACCACCTCGGGCGGCCCGGGGGCCGCCCCCTCCGGCACTCGATCGTGAAACCCAGGGTGCTGCCACGCCTCGGCCTCCAAGCCAGGATCGGCCGCCCCAGGGAGTAGCTGGCGGCAGCCGCGCAAGAGCCCGGTCTCCACGCGCGTCGTGAATGAGACCAGGCTGAACAACTGGTCGGCAAGCGCGCCGGAATCAGGCGACCGCGCAGCGCGACGCGGTGCGAGTGTTTCGACGTGATACAGTTGGCGGAGTTCTCGAGAGAGACGCGTGATGGTGCACGGCACCAGGGCGAGTGGGTGGCAGCCGCGCTCTCGAAGCTGTTGCCCGAACACAATCCACCGATCGACGGTGACCTGATCGCGGTGAAGAACGCCCAGATCACCGAGAACCAGTACGTGAGTCCCGGAGTAGGGGAGGGTGTGGCCTCGGAGGACGCGGCCACGTCGATCGTAAGACCAGACCGCGGTGGTCGGGTCATGCCCGGAGATCATCATCAGCCGATCGTGGCCGAGACCGTGGGATAACGCCTTGTGGACGCAGTCGTAGTCGGCGTCGTACGGGGTCAGGCGATCGCTGACGTCGCGCCAGAGGTGGACGATGGGCCCCCACTGGCGTCGTTTGCGGAGGGGAAAGTGGCCTGGTTCGGCAGCGCGGGCGAGCGAATCGACAGCCCGAGGAAGATCGATCTCCCGCGTGGGAAAGGCCTCTTGCAACAGACGGCGCAACCGAGGAACCACGGCGCTCCACGGCAGAAGCAGGGGAGCGGATGGAGCGGTGGTGGGTTGGTTTCGCCATCGAAACTCGGCCGGCGGCAGATCGACGGGCGCCTCGGTCGGAAGCTGGTCGCAGTGATGGCGGTGAGCCCGCCACGAAGGGGTTATGGCTGCCTGCGCGGGCCACTTTGACGGCGGTCCGAGATCACCGATGGTTTTTGTACGCGGTCGCGAAACGGGAGGTTTGGAGGGACGGACTCCGCGTGTCTTTCGGGTTCGCCGCAGATTGACCGTCAGCACCGGGTTCGGAACAGCTTTGAGACCGAGCAGTTCCAGGGTCGCTGCAATCTCACCAGGCAATTCGCCTGTTGGCGAGAGGGCCTGCGCGGCCGGTCCATGGCGAGCGAGCGAACGGAGCAGATCGCCACGCCAGATTCGAGCCCCGCGCGTCGGCCCTGCCCCTCCGGTGAAGGAATCTCCGGGGCGCGTCATGTGGACGCCTGCTTTCGAATCACAAACTCGGCAAACTCCTCCAATCTGTCGATCTGACCCTTTTTCTTGGGAGCGGCCGCGAGCACGGCGCGAATCAGATCGAGAAATTCGGCCTGGCCGGGAAGTAACGTCTGGCTCCTGCGTGCCTCAGTTCGGTCGGCAACAATCAGGTCTGCGGCGAAGCGCAAAACCTCGTTGTCAGCCGAGGGAAAGTGCGCCTCCCCTCGGGCGACGAGGAACTCGACCAGTGGATTCTTCGGCTCGCTGGTGGCAGAAGCTCGTTTGCTGGTGGTCCGGCGGGAGGAAGCGGTCGCCTGGCCCGGACTGGGGGTGGGCACCTCATCGGGCAACCGCAGCGTGAGGACCACACAACGCCGAAGAAAGGGATCGGGGAGCGCGCGTTCCTCGTTGGTTGTGATGATGACCAGGGGCGGATTGTCTGCCTGCATCATGACGTCGGGCAATCCGGCGGGGACCCCGAAGCGGCGGGAGCCAAGCGGCTCCAGAAGCCCGTTTGGAACCTCGGTCTCTGCCTTGTCAATTTCGTCAATCAAGAGCACCGCGCCCCCCTTGGCCGCTTGCCAGTCTGCACTGGTGAAGAGTGGGGACGTGCGCGAGCGGCGTGCCTGAATTTGTGCGGACTGCCAGTCGAACGCCCACCAGAGGAGCCCAGGAACGACGAACCGCCGAGGATCCAACTGACGACGCAGCCCCGCGAGAGCGGAGCGGTTGGACGATGTTTTGGCGGTACCTGACGTCGGCCCTTGGGAACCAGAACCGAGTTCGCTGGCAGGACCGACTTTGAGGGCACCCAGGAGCTGCGCCTCACTGAGCCGGCGAACAGCGTCGAAGGTGTAGCGGAGATCGCGGGACTCGGTGCGGGAATCGACCGTAATGGACAGGAAGACGCGGTTGAGCGCGCGGGCGGCGGCCTCGGCCAGTTGTGTCTTCCCGACGCCGGGCTCACCGCGGACCAAGAGCGGACGATTGGCGCCGAGTGCCGTGTAAATGGCCCGCCTCGCCTTGTCGCCCGGGTCATCGAAATAATAGACGTGACGTTCGCTGGGGACCGAGCCTGCGCTGGAAGAGTCGGGTCCCGAGACTGGTGCGCTCGATGGAACATTGAGTTCGACAAAAGCGGGGATTTGCGGAATGGACATCGTGTTCACGCGGAGGGAGGTGGGTCAAAATCGCGACTTCGAAGGGGGCTGGTGAGGATGTCGCTGTCAGGGAAACTTAATCGATCGCCCCCACTTTCTGCACCAATGTCAATCACCATCAGGTAGGGGAGCAAGGTCCGAATCCGCTGAATGTCGGCTTCTGTCAGTACTCCCTTCTTTGCGGTGCGGACATTGAGAATGGGGGTCCGTCCCCCCTCATGGCTGAGGCACAGGTCGGCCTGGAGCTGCTTAAGCTGACCTTTGGTGGAAGTCGCGTCGAGCTTGACGCCGGGACGCAGCTTGGGTGGGATCATTCCAATCGCTTTCACCAATTGGTCGATCAGGTATTTGTCTGCGTCGTCCTGTGACCGTTTTAGGGAGAATCCGCGCTCAAGGGGAGGATCAAGCTCGAGCTGCGAGCGAGGCGTTTCGTCTGGCGAGGAGGGATCACGCAAGGCAACCTCGCGTCCATCGACCGCCGCCATGATGAGTTCAAACAGCGTGGGCGATTCGCAGACAAGAAAGTTGGCGCGATCTGCTGCTACGCCGACTTGGGCCAAAACCTTGAGCGCGGTCTGCTCATCGACGCAGACAGGTGCGAATGCATTGTACAGCGCTCGCACGGCGCCGAGTGTTGCGGCTTTCTTGTTATCTGGCCGGGCAGGATCGGCAGCGAACTGTCGCTTGAGTTGAATCAATCGGGCAACGAGGACTTTGCGACCTGCCGTGTCGAGACCACAGAGTTTCTTCGCGACCGTCGCTGGGGTCACACGCGACCGGGACGAGTTCTTTGTGGAAACCCGGTGCGTGAGGGCATGGTCAAGTGTCTTACACAGTTGTAGCTGGTTTTTAAGCGCGACTTCGATGAGGGTCATCAGGGTCGCACGGTTCCTGGCGAGTCGCTCACGTCGCGCTGCCTGCTCAACCGGAT
>CAIUHT010001014.1 GCA_903898975.1 uncultured Planctomycetaceae bacterium | reverse complement strand
CGGGAGGGGGGGCAATCCTGCACCACCACGAACTGACCTATTCGCTGGCGCTCGCTGCCGATCATCCGCTCGCTGCCGATCCCCGCGCGTTGTACGACCTTGTGCACGTGGCTGTTGTGGAGGAATTGCAACAGCAGGGGGTCCCGGCGGGTCTGCGGGGTGAGAGTCATGCCGAACTGGGGGGGAATTTCCTCTGTTTTTCCCGGGGAGACAGCTTCGATGTGGTCTGTGGAGGCTACAAGATCCTCGGGAGTGCCCAGCGTCGCCGGCGGGGGGCGATCCTGCAGCACGGCAGCCTGTTGTGGTCCCGGTCGGAATGGGCTGCCGAGTTCCCCGGGATTTGCGACCTTTCGGTTGTGCGGGTGACACAGGCGGTGCTGGAGGCTCGCCTGCGGGACGCACTCGTGAGGGTGCTGGGGGGCGGATTTGAAGAGCGGGGGGAGTTGACTGCGGTACAACTTGCCCGGCTTGCGGAATTGGAACAGGAATTCGGCGATCCTTGTTGAAGGGGCGGGGGGGGCGTTAGACTTCTGGCTTGCGCCCGAAGCACTGCCGCATCTGCACGGCACTTCTGTCGGGACCGAGTTCGACCCCGTCCCCCCTGGAATAATGAAACACGTTCTCTCGGCCCTGGTGATGAATCAGCCCGGTGTGCTTGCGCACATTTCCGGAATGCTGGCTTCACGGGCGTTCAACATTGACAGCCTCGCGGTCGGAGCCACCGAGACCCCCGAACTGTCGCGGATGACCTTTGTCATCAACGGTGACGAAAAGACCCTCGACCAGGTGCGCAAGCAACTGGAGAAGATTGTCACCGTGGTACGGGTGATCGATTTCTCGAAGCAGAATTTCGTCGAACGCGACCTGATGCTGCTGAAGGTGAGCACCGAGGGAGGCAAGAGAAGCGAAGTCCACGAGTTGGTGGACATCTTCCGGGCCAGGATCGTGGATGTGGGCAACACCCATGTCATGATCGAGATCTCGGGCCAGGAGCGGAAGATCGATGCCTTCATCGATGTGATGCGCCCCTTTGGGATCATCGAGTTGGTGAGGGCGGGCCGCATTGCCCTGCTGCGATCGGCGAACGCCTCGCATGAGGCGGAAGACGATCGGCTCACTCCTGAACCTCCTCCCGAGGCGACTGTCTGACGCGCGACTGAGAGTGCGCGACCTGTCTGGCGGTGTTGGTGTCTGGCCGTGTTTCCGTCAGGCAGCGTGTGTTTCTCTCTGCCTGAAGACCGGTTTGCCTGACAGGTTTTCTGCGGCCCGGGCTGGTCCCGGGCCTTTGTCCCAGACTCGAACCGCCGTGGCACTCTGGTGTCACTGTGTCTTTTTCCGGATTTCTCTGACCCCCCAAGCTCATCATGCCCGCGAAAGTCTACTACGACGACGATGCCGACCTGTCGCTGCTCAAGAACAAGACCATTGCCATTCTCGGCTATGGCAGCCAGGGACATGCCCAGGCGCTGAACCTGCGGGACAGCGGCTGCAATGTCATCATCGGTCAGCGGAAGGGTTCGCCCAATTACGATCTGGCGGTCAGCCACAAGTTCTCCCCCATGCCTCTGGCGGAGGCCACCAGGGCGGCCGACCTCGTCAACATCCTCCTGCCCGATGAAGTGCAGGGGGACCTCTACCGGTCGGAAATCAAGCCGAACCTCAAGCCGGGCAGCCTGCTGCTCTGCTCGCACGGGTTCAACATGCACTTTGGCCAGGTCATCCCTCCCGAAGGTGTGGATGCGGCTCTCGTGGCTCCCAAGGGCCCCGGCCACCTGGTGCGGGCGGAGTACGAAAAAGGGGCGGGCGTTCCCTCGCTGGTCGCCTTCTGGCCCGGCTGCTCGGACGCCAGTCGGAAGCTGGCCCTGGCCTACGCCAAGGGGATCGGCGGCACCCGGGGTGGTGTCATCGAGACCAACTTCGCCGAAGAGACCGAAACTGACCTGTTTGGCGAACAGGTGGTGCTCTGTGGCGGGGTGAGTGCACTGGTCAAGGCGGCGTTCGAAACCCTGGTCGAAGCGGGTTACCAGCCCGAGATGGCGTATTTCGAGTGTCTGCACGAGGTGAAACTGATCGTCGACCTCATGTACGAAGAAGGCATCGCCGGAATGCGCTACAGCATCAGCGACACCGCCGAATATGGCGACTTGTCGCGCGGCCCGCGCATCATTGAT
>CAIUHT010001013.1 GCA_903898975.1 uncultured Planctomycetaceae bacterium | reverse complement strand
TCCCTCCTCAACCGGCACAGCTTACCCAGCCTGCCGAACTCGTCAGCAGATGACGCGAGCCACGGGGAGAGGCGGTCTTCGACTCATACCGAACGGGGGGAAGTTTCGATTCACCCCGCATGCGAGTTTTGATCACGGGAAGCTCTACGTTTTTTGCCGCCCGACTCATCCAGGCTTTCGAAGCCCGGGGGGTCGAGTTGACGGTGGCAGACACACGCCGGTTTTCGGTCGGGAAGATTGCCGGCCGGGGGAAGCGGCTGCGCACGCCCCCAATCACCACCGATCCCGGCCGGTTTCTCGATTTGATCCTCGAAGAAGTCCGGCGAACCCGTTACGACCTGGTGCTGCCGGCGTTTGAGGAGGCGCTGCTGTTCTCGGAGTTCCGACACGAGTTCGACCCGTACACCCGGCTGTTGCTGCCCGACTTCCGCATGATGTGGCGTCTGCACCACAAGCCAAGCCTGGCCAAGGTCTGCGAGCGGTGGAACCTGCCGACCCCTCCGACGGTGGTTCCCGAATCGCTGGCCGACCTTCCCCGGTGCGCGGCCCAGCTGAAGTTTCCCCTCGTGCTCAAGCTGCCCGTCGCGAACAACTCGCTGGGTCGGGTCTACTGCCGCGACTACGAAGAACTCGAACGGAACTACCGCCAGCTCTCGGAACAGCAACTGGCGATGGGGAATGAACCCCCGTTTCTGCAGCAGAAGATCGCCGGGGAACCGATCTACACCCTGATGCTGTGCCAGCAGGGGCGGAAGGTGGGCGAGGTGATCTATCGCCCGCTGCGGACCTACCCGGAAGATGGCGGGACCTCGACGAACCGCGAGTCGATTGAACATCCCGCGATCGAGCAGGTCTCTCAGACCCTGGCGCGGGCGACCCGCTGGACCGGCTTCCTGGGGCTGGACTTCATGGTGGACCGGGAGACTGGGCGGCCCCACCTGATTGACGCCAATCCGCGGCCCAATCCGGCGGTGCACCTGGGGTTCCTCGCCGGTGTCGATTGGGCGGGACTGCTGCTCGACATGCTGCAGGGGCGGCACCCGACTTTCCAGCGGGCTCGGCCGGGCATTCGCAACCGCACGCTGCTGCTCGATTTTGGCTGGCTGATCCAGGGGCTGGGAATTCGCCGGGGCTGGCCGGGAACCGCCCTCAGCCGCATCCGCGACTTCCTCTGGCCGCAGTGGGAACTCGATTCGGACCACGACTTCGCGGGCAAACTCGATCTGCACTGCCACCTGGTCGAGACCTACAACGGTCTCTCTCGACCCTGCTGCGGTCGACGTTCACCGGTCGGTCGATGGGTGAACTGGCGCTGGAAGGGGCGAGCTACGACCCCGCGACGGTGTCGCAGGTCCGCAAGGCCCGACTGCACCTGCCGCACCCCCTCCCCGGCCCGCGTCGCGCGGAAGGCCCGCACGAACGGGTCCCCGGCCCGAACCGAGCGGCCAGTGGCGACGCCAGTCAGTCCCTGGAGTTTGGCGCTTCAGAAATCGACTGGTAGCAGCCTCTGCGGAACGCAAGGCAGCAGCGTTCCGCCCGGCCCAATTCGGATTGACCCAGTTCGCTACCACACAGTTGGGCGCGCCTTCCACGCCGATCGTGGTACCTCCGCCCCTTGTGCGCACGTGCCGATCTGTCACTGCGCGAGGCAGGGTCTGCGAAAAGCGTCTGTGCCCAATACCGATGCGATCAGTACCGACGCGATCAGTACCGACGCGACCCGTACCGACGCGACCATTCCTGGTCCTAACAGTCGGCCCGCTTACGCCACCACCTGTTGCACGACCGTGCCGTGGACGTTGGTGAGCCGTCGCCGGATGCCGTTGTGGTAGTGCGTCAGCCGCTCGTGGTCGATCCCCAGCAGATGCAGCACGGTGGCGTGCAGGTCGTACCAACTGACGCGGTCCTGGACCGCGCGGTACCCGACGTCGTCGGTCGCTCCATGGGTGATGCCACGCTTCACTCCCCCGCCGGCGAGCCAGACGGTGAAGCCGTTCTGGTTGTGATCGCGACCAGTTCCCAGCACGCCATCCGCCGATTGGGCAAAAGGCGTGCGGCCGAATTCGCTGGTGAACACCACCAGGGTGTCATCGAGCAGCCCCCGCTGCTGGAGGTCGGCGAGTAGCCCAGCCAGCGGTTGGTCGCAGCGGAGCGCCTCCTGCCCGTGGTTCTGCTGCATGTTTTCGTGGCCGTCCCAGTTGATGCGGGGCGAGCCGAACGCCCCCCCGGCAAACAGCTGCACAAACCGCACCCCCTGCTCGAGCAGTCGGCGGGCCAGCAGGCAGCTGCGACCAAAGTCGGCGGTCTCAGGCCGATCGAGCCCATAGAGCGTCTGGGTCGCGGGGGTCTCCCGCTCGAGTGCCGCCACCCCGGGGACCGCCAGCTGCATGCGGGCCGCCAGTTCATAGGCCCGGATGCGGGCCGCCAGGTCGTCGTGCCCCCGCTGCTCGAAGTGCCGACGATTGACCAGCGCCAGCAGGTCGCGACTCTGCGCGTCGGTGCCGGGGTCGATGGGGCGGGCCGGGGTGAGGTCGGCAATGGGTGTCCCCCGACTCTTCACCACCACCCCCTGGTGGCGGGCGGGGAGAAAGCCGTTGGTCCAGTTGATCGAACCCCCGGCGGGCAAGCCGCGGACATCGGGAATCACAACGTAGGTGGGCAGATCTTCGGTCTCATTCCCCAGCCCGTAAGAGAGCCAGGCCCCCATGGTGGGGAAACCATTCAGGCGAAAGCCGGTGTTGGCCTGAAACATGCCGGGGGTATGGTTCGACGTTTCGGCGTACATCGAGTGGATGAACGCCATCTGGTCGACCTGTCGACCGAGTTGGGGGAACAGGTCGGAGACCCATTTCCCCGATTCACCGTATTGTCGAAACGCCCAATCGGGCTTGCGGAGGAGGCCGACCTGCCCGAAGAAGACATCGGGACGTTCGTCGGCCGAGAGCGATTTGCCGTGGAGTTCCTGGAGGGCGGGCTTGTAGTCGAAGGTATCGACCTGGCTGACTCCCCCGCAGGCGTAGATGTGGATGCAGCGCTTGGCGGCGGGGGGGAAGTGCGGCGGAGGATCCGCGGCCTGGGCTCCCAGTCCTGCGGCGTGAGCGCGGTCCTGGGCCAGCAGCGAGAGGAGTGCGACTCCCCCCAAGCCGGGTCCGCCCCAATGGAGCAACTCGCGGCGGGAGAGAGATTCATCGAGCGGGTTCTGCATGACAGCGACTCGAAACGGACTCGCGAAAGCCAGAATGCACCGGGTGGAACATGCTGCCGGGGATCTCTGTAGAGTAACTCAGCCGGTGCTCCGGAGACAGCGGCAGGGGGCGAAAACAGCTTAGACAGCCGGGCCGACCGAGCAGGCCGGGAGCGAGCGGTACACCACCGGCCCAGCACCGAACGCAGCCAGCCCGGGCGTGTGGTGGTGATTCGCCACGGGTCAAGGGAAACCAGGCTGCCGTTCGCCCGCGAACGAAGAACGACGGGTCTGTTCCTCCCCGTGCCGTACAGGACAAACAGAGGAACCCAATCCGCGCCCATCCACCAACCGACGCCGGGGACTGGCTCATTTTCCCGCCCCCTGTCTCAATCCCATCCGAACGAGATCCCACTCACCTCCGCC
>CAIUHT010001012.1 GCA_903898975.1 uncultured Planctomycetaceae bacterium | reverse complement strand
GCCCGAGAAGTTCGAGCCCGAGAAGTTCGGGCCCGAGAAGTTCGGGCCCGAGAAGTTCGGGCCCGAGAAGTTGGAGCCCGAGAAGCGGAGCTGGGGCGAAGGTCAGGCCTTGCGGATGAAATCAGCGGCGTGCGAGCGGATGTGCCGGCCATTCAGGACGTGCACAATCCGCAGTTGGGCGATGGTTTCCTGGCTGAAGCTGCCCAGCGGGATATGCAGCAGTTTCTTGCCGAACTGTCGGGCCAGCTTGCGGAACCCCATACCGGGGGGAGATTCCGAGAGCAGCACCACATGCGGGAACTGGCTGTGCAGGCACCCCGCCGCGAGGAGGCGTTCTTCGAGAGTCCCGGCGAAATTGAGGCGGCGGTCGGTCCAGATCTCGGGAATGGGCCGGGGGGGAAAGAGGAACAGCGCCCCGCCATAGGTGGCCTGGCCAATGCCCGGGCCGACAAACTCTTTTGTGAAGTCGGTGGCGAACAGGGCGAGGGTCGATTCGTCCTGGTGCTCGGCGAACCAGGTGACGCGCCAGGGGTACTGGCGGGGATCGGCCGGGGAGTCGAACAGCATGACCACGCAGTCGAGCGAGCCCCGACTGGGGGGGAGCACCTTGACGTACAGATCGCCGGTGTGGAAGTTGCGGAGGGTCTCGCGGAGGTCGAGTCCATCGCGGAGACTGGTGGTGAATTTCTCGGAGCGGGCCAGGTCGAGGCCCATGAGGGCCCGGGCGCGATCTTTGACGTGGCTCCGGAATTTCTCGATCGCCACGTCCTCGGGTGGCCAGCTGCAGTGCGAATAAGGGTTCCACCGCTGGGCCCACTGCGCCTGTTCTTTGCGGTCGGGGTCGCGGCGGAGTTCGAGCGACCGCCATTCCACCGGGGGCCCTTCCAGCCGACTGTGCAGCGCGACCTCTTCTCCTCCGGGGAGTCGGGCGCGGTTCAGGCCGAGTGCCAGCGTGGTCAACTCGGGAGGGCCCGGGAAGGGATACTCGCGGGCTGTCTCGACCAGCGAGATGGCGAAGCGGTCGCCCGCCATCTGCCGGGCCGCCAGCACGAGGGTGTACAGGTCGGGCGTCATCCGGCGTTCGATGAGCGACAGGTTCCGCACGTACTTGAGGTACAGCGCGAGCGCCTTGGGCGAGAGCTTGCGGGCCCGGCGCCCATGTTTCTGGCGATCGCGGTCGCGGGCCGCCAGCAGCAGCGACTTCACCCCGTCGATGGAGAGGTTGCCATCGTCGTCGAGATCGGCCCGCGCCTGCTCGTAGAGACCAGTGACGTAGGGCAGTTCTCCCAGGAGAAACAGCAGCGTCGCCGGGCTGACGTCAAACCGCTCGGTTGGTTCGACGTCGTCGTCGACGGCGGGTTCCGCGGCGGTGTTGTACGCCTCGCGAAGCCATGGCCAGTCGCTGAACGAGCAAAGACACAAGATCGAGCGATACCGGCGTTCAAGTTGCCTGAGCCGCGCCGCCTGGGTCGCAATGCGGGCCCGCCGCTGGTCGGACGTGGGAGGCGGGAGGACTGGCAGCAGGGCTGCCGCGAACAGTTCCAGATCGGCCCGCTGGATGGCGTAGGGGTCGGGGAAGATCTGGGTGTGCGGTTCGTAGCGGGCCGTTTCGAGATCGATGTACTCGCGCGGAATGTGTTCCGACAGCGCTGCGCGGATGGCGGCGATGAAGGGCTGGCAGGGGTCGATCGGGACGTAACTGGCGGTCGGCAGCGCCTCGGGAGCCGAGCCAGCGGCTGAAGCAGAATCAGGGTCTGAGGATTGGCCAGACTGCCCCTCGGGCTGCCATTCGGTCGGCTGCCACCCGCCCGATTCCCATTCGGATGCTTGCCACTGGCGTGGTTCGCGCTGCCAGACCAGCCCTGCCGCGGGGAGGTCGAGCACCCCCTCCTCAAGACTTTCGCGGAACGACGGCGGGAGCGGGATGGCCAGGCAGTCGTAGCGGTCGGTCAGCATCCGCCGGCGAACCTCGACCGCAAAATCGCCCGAGCCGTGAATCACGGGCAAGACGGTCAGCCGGGGACTGAACCGCAGCAGCGAAGCGGCCGGGGAGGCAGGGGATTCGGACATGCCAGTGGTCAAGAGGGCGGTGAGGGAGTCGCAGAACTCGCGTGAGCGCGGGAGGGGACCGGCGGCGGGACTTGCCCGCCCGCTCCGTCAGGTCTGATCGTCTTCGTCGTCGTCGGAAAAGTCGTCGTCGTCCTCGTCGTCGAGATCGGGGTGAAGCGAATCTTCCGGGTCGTGGAAGAAATCGCCCAGGCCCATCGGAGAGTGAGCACCCCCGAGGGTGCGGGCTTTGCGTCGGGCCAGTTCGTCGAGGTTGAGCGCCTCTTCACCGAGGCAGCGTTCGATCGCCTCCCGCCACGCCGCATCGCGCGACACGGGATGCTTCGGGTCCTGGGCAATCCGCTTGAGGGCGAAGCGCAAGACCGACAGTCCATCGCGGGTCGAGAAGTCGAGCTTGAGCTTGTGCGCGTTCTGCAGGAAGTCGACCGTTAAGGCCAGCATCTCGGGGGCGGCGAATGGGAGGTGGTACTTCAGAATCTCGAGTTCGTCTTTGCGGTTGGGGTGCCCCACCGTCAGGGTCGGTTGCAGCCGGCTGAGAATGTAGTCGGGAACCTCGAACGTCGATTCGTCTTCGTTCATGGTGACGGCACAGCGGAAATCGGGATGGGCTGGGACGGTGATGCCCGCGACCATCGACTCGACATACCGCCGGTGGTCGAGCAGCGGGGCCAGGCTGGCCCACGACTTCTCGTTCATGCGGTTCCCTTCATCGAGAATGCAGACCCCGCCGCGGAGCATCGCCGTCACCAGGGGCGAGGCGTGATAGACAATCTTCCCGTTCTCGGCGAGCACCGGCGTGATCAGCAGGTCTTCGGGGCGGGTGTCGGCGGTGCACTGGTAGATAAAGAGCGGCTGGTTCCGTTCCCGGGCCGCCGCCATGCCCAGCGTGGTTTTGCCAATGCCAGGCATCCCGACAATGCGGGGCGACAGGGGGAGGTCTTTCGGGTCGACCACCAGCCAGCAGG
>CAIUHT010001011.1 GCA_903898975.1 uncultured Planctomycetaceae bacterium | reverse complement strand
ACAGTTCGAGGGCGTTGTCGCGGAAGACCTGCCGGGCGATGCGCAGGGCCTGCTCCTCGCGGAGGTCACCCGCCAGGACTTTTTCGGCGAGCGCCTCGGTGACGCACTGCCGGTGGAATTCGGTCGCCCCGTAGATTCCCTCGGCATGATTGCAGTCGGCCCCCCACATGAGGCGGTTGGAGGGGAAAGCGTCGAGCCACTCGATGAACGCGCGCTTGGCGGTGGAGTAGCCGAGGATGGGGAGCCAGACCGAATCAACCCAGCAGTGCCAGCCGTGCTTCTGGAGGATGACCGCGGTCTCGCCCACCCACGGGAAGCCTCCATGGAAGAGGATGAACTTGGTCTTGGGGTTTCCTTCGAGCAGATCGACGAGCAGCATGGGGTTTGAGCCCTGGATCCGCGCCTGCCCGGTGTGGATCTGGAAAGGGAAGTCGTAGCGGGCGGCGAGCTCGCAGATCCGCCAGAGGATGAAGTCTTCGAAGTCCTTGATGGCCGCCGGGGTGAGCGTCGAGCGCGGCTTGCCAAAGACCGCCTCGGCCCGCTCGCGGGGGACCCGGTCGAACTGCAGGGTGCGCTGGTAGGCGAGCGTGGTCTTGAGGCAGACCGCCCCCTTGTCGCGGGCCTCGAGGAACAGGCGGTCAAGCACCAGCAAATAGTCGTCGAGGGAATTCATCGGCAACCCGTGCTTGCGGGCGAAGTCGTAGGGGCTGTCGACCTTGAAGGGATTGTTCGCGGGGCGGTTTTCGTATTCGGACGGATGGAAGCCCGACACCAGGCTGGTGACATTGAAGACCAGCACCTCCCAGGGGTACGACTGCACGAACTCGAGGCGCGACCAGTAGGTATCGTTGAACATCAGCTCGATGTTCGCCCGCTCGGTGACGACGTGATAGAGCCACTTCTGATCGCGATAGTTATCGAAAATGCGATCGTTGAGCTGGTTGGCCTGCTCATCGGTGAGGGTCTCGAAGTCGACGCCGTAGAGGTCGCGAAACGCCGGCAGCTGGTAGCGATAGAAGCTGAGCGACCGGACGTTGTCGAAGTCGTCGCGGGCGTCGCGCCACCAGTCGGCGAACTCCATGTTGTCCTCCCAGGGAGTGATCCGCTGGTACCCCGAGAGGTAGCTGTTCTGCCACAGCCCCGCGAGATTGACCCCGCGCCCCCGCCGGGTTTGCCGGAGGGCGGGGAGCTGATCGAAAGGCCAGAGATGGTCGTGAGTGTCGATGAGCGGGATGGCGTCGACTTCGCGCTTGAGCCGTCGGTAGACCTCGGTCGAGCGGGTTCCCTGGGCGAAGGCCCCTGCGGGAGTCAGTGTGAGCAGCAGCCCGATCAGCAAACCCGGGAGTCTGCGGGTGACCAGTGAACCGACCATGGGGAGACCTCGAGGGGGGTCAGGCGGAAGCCGCACCGGCTCGCGGGCCGGTCAACGCCCCGAACTTATCGCAGCCCCCAGCCCCCCGCCACCGTCCGCAGCGGCCGCAGGCCCGCGGTGGCAGGAGGCGGTTTATTCGCCGGTCCGAACACGATATCTTGGGGACTGCCCGGTGGTCGCATTCGACCCCTGGGGCCGCGGGGGCCCGAATCGTCGCCGATTCGCTCTCCCGGCGGTCCCATCGCCCACTTCGCACGCGGCCCTCCGACTGGCCGCTCTCAGACTCCCGCACAGTTGTTGCCACATGAAAACCTCGCTTTCCGGACAGCTCCCGCATCTTGTCGAGGCCGACTGGCTGGTCGTTCCCGTCCCCGAGGGATTCCCGTTGGACGGGGCACTGGCGCAGCTGGATGAGGCGTTGGGGGGGGGCATTACCCGGCTCAAGTCGCTGAACGACTTCCAGGGGAAGGGGGGCGAGACCGCCGTGCTGCCCGCCCCGTCCGGCCTGGTGGCCCGTCGGCTGCTGCTGGTGGGGCTGGGGAGTGTGTCGAAGCTGTCGGTGGCGACCTGGAACCGCGCGCTGCAGACCGCGGCGCGGGCGATCTCAAGCCGCGCGACCGACCGGGTCGCCCTGTCGCTCTCCTCGGTCCCGCTGGGGAACTTCACGCTGCCGCACCTGGTGCAACTGGCGACTGCGGCATTCGAGGTGGGGTCGCGGGGCCAGGACCTGTTCAAGAGCGAACCGAAGCGTCGGCCGATCCCGCATCTCGAGATCCTGCTTTCCGAGCAGAACCCGTCGGCCGAGTTGCAGTCGGCGGTGACGGTGGGGCAGGCGATCGCCGAGGGGGTGAACCTGGCCCGCCGGCTGGTGAATCTGCCCGCCGAGGCGATGTATCCCGAGAGCTTCGCCGCCGAGGCCCGCGCGGTCGCCGAGGCGTGCGGCCTGACCTACAAGGTGCTTGAGCAACCCGCGCTGGAGCAGGAGGGGATGGGGTCGCTGCTGGCGGTGGCCCGCGGCAGTGACCGGCCACCCCGGCTGGTGGTTCTCTCTTACGAGGGGACGACCGAACCCGGGGCGAAGGTGTTGGCCCTGGTGGGCAAAGGGGTGACCTTCGACAGTGGCGGACTCTCGCTGAAGCCCAACGACAGCATGCTGACCATGAAGTGCGACATGGCGGGGGCGGCGACCGTGCTGGCCGCGGTGCAAGCGATCGCCCGGCTGAAGCTACCGGTCCGGGTGATTGGCCTGATGGGGCTGGTGGAGAACATGACGGGTGGCCGGGCGATGAAGCTGGGCGATGTGCTGCATTCGCGCGCGGGGGTGACGATTGAAGTTCAGAACACCGACGCCGAGGGGCGACTGGTGCTCGCCGACGTGCTCGACTACGCCCTGACGCTGGGGGCCGACTACCTGGTCGACCTGGCGACGCTGACGGGGGCCTGCGTGGTCGCGCTGGGTGAAGAGGTGGTGGGGGCGATGAGCAACAACCAGGCGTGGTGCGATCGGGTGCTGGCGGCGGCGCAGGCGGCGGGGGAAGACGCCTGGCAGCTCCCCATGTTCGCGCACTACGACGAGCTGATCAAAAGCGACATCGCCGACATCCGCAACGTGGGGGGTCGGTGGGGGGGAGCGATCACCGCCGCGAAGTTCCTGGAGCGGTTTGTGCGTGACAAACCGTGGGTCCACCTCGATATCGCCGGGCCAGCGTTCGCCTCAAGCGACAAGCCGCACCGGGAGGGGGGCGGGACTGGCGTGATGGTGCGGACCCTGGTGGAACTCGCCCGCTCGTTCCAGGGCGAGGTGTAAGGGCAAAGCGGCCCCGAGTCGAGACCCCGCGTCGAGACATCGCAGGAAGACTGCGCAGCGAGTTCCTGCTGAGTGAAGCTGACGGACGTGGTGACACGTCCCCGCGTCAGGGCGCGGGCGCACCTGGTTCAGCAGAGAGAGCGCAAGGGGTGCGGAAAACGCCAGTGACGGCGCGCTGCGTTAAGCGGTGGCCATCGGTCTCCCTGTGCGAGGAGCGCGATGGAGGATGGCGTCGATTGGCTCTCTACAGGGCGTAGAGCGGCTGGTGAGCGCGGTTGGTGCCGGCGCGTCGCGTGCCGACGTGTTCGATTCCCGGGCAGCGGCGCGCGACGCCTGTGACCGGAGGCTGCGGGAGCCGCCGCCTCGGGACGAGCGTCTATCCGAGTCGGCCGAACTGGCGATCGAGTTCCGAGCGGGAGAGCACGAGGGCGGTGGGACGTCCGTGCGGGCAGTGATGGGCGTCGTCGATGAGATGCCGCTGGGTCAGCAGGCTCTCGATTTCGTCTTGAGTGAGCCGCTGCCCCGCCTTCACCGCCGCCTTGCACGACATGCTGTGCAGCAGGCTGTCGAGCAGATCCCGACGGGATGGGTCGCGCCCGGTCTCCAGGATCTGCTCGGCGAGATCTTTCAGCAGGCTCGTGGGGTCGACCCGCTTGAGCATCACGGGGTAGCCGGTCAAAAGCACCGTCTGCCCGCTGAACTCGCGGAACTGCACACCGAAGCTTCCCAGCAAGTCGGCGTGTTCGAGCAACGCCGCGACCTGCGGAGCGGTGAGATCGACGGGCACGGGGACCAGCAGCCGCTGGGTCTCGACCACTTTCCCCAGCACCCGCTTGCGCAACGCCTCGTACATGATGCGCTCGTGCAGGGCGTGCTGGTCGACCACCTGCAACCCCTCGGCGGTCTCGACCACCAGGTAGGCGTCGTGAATCTGCATCGCCCGCACGTTGTCGGGCAACCGCGGGGGCGGAAGCCGCTCGGTCGGCTCACCCGCCTCAACTTGTGTGGGGACGCCTTGTGTGGGGACGCCGCCCGACGTCCCGACCGACTCCCCGGCGAACTGGCGGGCAAGTTGTTCGCCCACCGAGTCGCTGCCCTGTGTGGTCGGCCCCTCGGCGGACGTTCCCCACCCTGCGGTCGCGTGCGTCGCAGAATTCGCCGTGCCACTGGTAAAGTCTCTGGCGGGGCCACCCGCAGGATGCGGTGCGGGACTCGCTCCCCGCGCGTGGCTGGTGGCCGACCCTGTCCAGGGGGCGGTCTCTGCCCCGAATTCCCCGGCAACGGCGGCCCCACCCGTATGCTGATCTCCCCCGCGCTGCCAGTGCCCGTCTGAGGTGCGGGCACTGGTCTCTTGGGTTCCGCCCCACGGGGCGGGTTCGCGATGTGCTGGGTACGGCTGGTTTCCTGCCGAGGGGCTACCCCCGGCCACGCTCGACGGGGCCGGGGTGGGGCGTGGCCACTCTCCCGGAGCGAGCGGGACCATT
>CAIUHT010001010.1 GCA_903898975.1 uncultured Planctomycetaceae bacterium | reverse complement strand
GGACAGCTTGGGCACAAGAACGGCGTAGGGCTGGATTGATCCATCGACGCGGGAGCGGTAAGCCCGCACTGTCCATTCGCCCGGCCGATCGCGCCACAGGGGTTTTCCCGCGAGCAGCTGGGAGGCCCTGGCAAGACCAAGATCGAGCGTGTCGAGAGTCCACTGACCGCTGGCCGCGGCAAACCATTCGTCGAGCCGGACAATGCTGCGGGCCGCCTTCAGGCAGATCTCAACCTCGCAGAGCAGCTCATCCCGCACGCCACGAGACCGAAGGGTCTCGCAATTCCGGGCCAATTCCTCACTCTTCTGCGTGATCTGCTGCAGGATCGCGTCAGAGGGGCGCTGCAGCTTTGGAGGCGCGAAATTGGGAGCAGCAACCGGGGCCTGCGCTGGCTTTTGACTGGTGGTCGGCGCAGTCTGAGCGAGGCTGTGAGAGCCAATCAGCCCTGCCGAAAGGGCCGCGACGATTGCAAGACAGCGAAGACGACGAATTGGAGGGAGCGACATGGCGGTGACTCGAACTGGCTCGCAACAGGGGGAGAGCCAACCGCGTGCCGGGCCATGAGGACCTGCAGCAAAACGCGGGGCTGGCCGAAAGGACTGGCTGGTCCAGCTGGCCGGACTCGTGATCTATAGCAGGCGGTTTCCTGCGATGCCAACCTGGTCGCACACACCCACGGCGTCGAACGCTCCGAGAGCTGAGCTGTGCTTCAGGCGTTTGCCGGTCGCCGAAATGAGTCGCCCGGAGCAAGATAGTCCGCGTGCCAGAAGGAAGCACACTCAGTGCCCCGCGGGCCCCGACGACGCCGTGGGAGCCTGCCGGGCGCAAGACACACCCCGCAGGATGGAGGCGTTCATGGCCCAGGCACAAGACCAGGTGACCACGCTGTATGTGAGTTCGACTCGGCAGCACTGGGTGGTGAGGGACCACACGGGGCGACTGTGGATTGTTCCCCAGTCACCTCATCCGTGGGAGGACCGCGTGCCCCTGCCCGAGACCGAACACGCCGACTTGAAGCCTGTCCCCAAGCACTACCAGTATCTGCTGGGCCTGCCCCAGTGAAAGCCAACAGCCCGATGAACACCGAGCAGGAACGGCTCGCCGTCGCCGATCGACCGGACACGCCATGGAGAAAATGGGGCCCCTACCTGAGCGAGCGGCAATGGGGGACGGTCCGCGAGGATTACAGTGAATCGGGAAATGCGTGGGAGTACTTTTCGCACGACCACGCGCGATCGCGGGCCTATCGCTGGGGAGAGGATGGGATCGCGGGGGTCTCGGACGAGCGGCAGCGGCTGTGCCTGGCACTGACCCTGTGGAACGGCGCGGACCCGATCTTGAAGGAGCGGATGTTCGGGTTGACCAACTCGGAGGGGAACCACGCCGAGGATGTCAAAGAGTACTACTTCTATCTCGACAACGTCCCCACGCATTCTTACATGAGGATGCTCTACAAGTACCCACAGCGGGCCTTCCCTTACGCCGAACTGGTGGAGAGGAACCATCAGCGAACGCGAACGGAATTCGAGTACGAACTGCTCGACACGGGGATTTTCGCCGAGAATCGGTACTTTGACGTGTTCGTCGAGTGGGCCAAGGCGACTCCCGACGAACTGCTGCTGCAAGTGACGGCGATCAATCGCGGGATCGAGCCTGCCGAACTGCACCTGTTACCGACACTGTGGTTTCGCAACGAATGGTCGTGGGGGAGCGGAGCCGACCGGCCGCGGATCTGGCAGCCGAACGCGGAGGGTCCGGTGCGAGCATGGCACCCGGAGCTGGGGGAGTACCGACTGGAGACGGAGGGGCAACCCGAGTTGCTGTTCACGGAAAACGAAACCAACACGGAACGGATCTTCGGTGTCCCCAATCGCCAGCCCTGGGTGAAGGATTCCATTCACGAGGCGGTGGTTCGGGGCAACAGGGGAGGCATCAACCCGGCGCGGACAGGAACGAAAGCCGCCGCGCATTATCGAGCCACCGTGCCGGGTGGTGGAACGATGACCGTGCGACTGCGGCTGGTGCCAAATGCCACGCCCAGGACAGAGGGAGCGCTGGGGCAGGTCTTTCAGCAGTTACTGCAGCAGCGCCAACGGGAAGCGGATGAGTTCTATGCGACGGTGATTCCCGAACAGATGGGGACTGATGAGCGGTTGGTCATGCGCCAGGCGCTGGCCGGGATGCTGTGGAGCAAACAGTTCTACCTGTACGACGTGGACCGCTGGCTGGAGGAGCGGGGGTCGGACCCGTTCCTGGCGACGCGAAAACAGTCGCCCCGCAACGACAACTGGCATCACATGTTCAATGGCGATGTCATCTCGATGCCCGACAAGTGGGAGTATCCGTGGTATGCGGCGTGGGACCTGGCCTTTCATGTGCTGGCCCTGACAATGGTCGACCCGGATTTCGGGCGACAACAGCTGAAACTGATGCTGCGGGAGCGATACATGCATCCCAATGGGCAGATTCCCGCATACGAGTGGAATTTTGGGGATGTGAACCCGCCGGTGCATGCCTGGTCAACCATCTTCACCTACCGCCTGACGCGATCGCAACTGGGAGTTGAGGACCGGGAGTGGCTGAAAGGCTGTTTTCAGAAACTGTTGCTGAATTTCACCTGGTGGGTGAACCGCAAAGACCGGATGGGCCGCAACGTTTTCGAGGGGGGCTTTCTCGGACTCGACAATATCGGGGTGTTTGATCGAAGTTCCCCGTTACCGACAGGGGGATACCTCGAACAGGCGGACGGAACCGCGTGGATGGCCCTGTTCTGCCAGAACATGCTTGAGATCGCGCTGGAACTGGCGGAAAGCGACCCGGATTACGGAGACATGGCCCTCAAGTTCTCGGAGCACTTCATCTGGATTGCCTCGTCGATGTCGAACCTGGGGGGCCAGCTGGGGATGTGGGACGAGGTCGACGGCTTCTACTACGACGTGCTGCGGTGGCCCGATGGCCGCTCGGAGCACCTGAAGGTACGGTCGATGGTGGGCCTGTTGCCCCTGTGCGCGGCGACTGTTTACGATTCCTCAATCAGTACGTCACACCCGGACCTGACTGAGCGGTTCAAATGGTTCTTGGAATCGCGTCCGGAGATGCGGGCGGCGATTCATGATCCGCGCAAGCCGGGGGTCAACGGCCGACGACTCGCTTCGATCCTGGACGAAAGCCGGCTGAGACGCGTCTTGACCCGGATGCTTGATGAAGAAGAGTTCCTCAGCCCGCACGGGATCCGCTCGCTGTCGCGCGCCCACCGCGATCATCCGTTCCTGATGACCGCCGGGGGGCGGGAGTACCAGGTCAACTACCTGCCTGGAGAGTCGGATAGCGGGATGTTCGGCGGGAATTCAAACTGGCGAGGACCAGTCTGGGTGCCGGTGAACGCGTTGATTGTGCGGGCACTCTTGCAGTACTACGGCTATTACGGCGAAGGTTTTCTGATCGAGTGCCCCACGGGCTCGGGCCGTCGACTCAACCTGTTTGAAGTCGCGCGGGAAATCAGTCGGCGGATGGCAGCCATCTTTCTGCGAAATGACGCGGGCCAACGGCCGGTCTACGGGGGAGCCGAGATGTTTCAGAAAGATCCCCACTGGCGCGACCTGATCCTGTTCTACGAGTATTTTCATGGCGACAACGGGGCCGGGCTGGGAGCCAGCCACCAGACGGGCTGGACCGGCGTGGTCGCGCGACTGATGCATCTCTTTTCGAGCGTTGATCCGCGGGTGTTACTGGCCACCGGGACGGAGGTCAATTTCGCCAGGTCGGCTCCACCCCCATCCCCGTGACGGCGGATTAGCCGGTTTGCGATTGAGCGCAACACGACGCCGGCGGAGCGACTTTAAGGGTTGCCGCGAACAGTGGCTGGGAGCGGAAGTTTGCCCCACTGGCCCGCACGTGCGAGGTGCCGCAGGAGACCAGAGAACCCGTCCGGTTCGACCTCCGGGAATTGGGCCAGTTGGGTGAAACCAGGTTGCCTGGCTGGCGGCGGAGCTGATGAGGACCGTCTGCGGTTTCCGCTTCCAGCCGCCGGGCGTCGACCGGTATCAATCCAGACTGCGCCGATTCTGCAGGTCTTGTGGATTACAAGGACTCTACAGAGTCTGAGCGCTGCGCAGACTGGCCAAGGGGGAACGGCTTTTCCCTGCTGGACAAGATCCTTGACACAGGATTCTGGTCTCAGGCAGAGTGGTCGAAGCACTCGGCAGGACGTGATCAGGACGCGCATGCTGCGTGAGGAGCCCAGCTCTATCAGACGCCAGTCCCGTCCACCGCCCGAATGGGGCGGCGTGCAATCCTCCGAACCTTTCGATCCCTTCACCCCCTGCTCCCCTTCGATGCCCCGCACCGGTCTCAAATCTCCGCAATTCCTCGTGTTGACGGTCCTGTCGATCTGCCTGTCGAGCGGTTGGAGGGCTACCGCTGAGGAGGCTCCGACCCAGGCGGTGGCGGCGCAAGAAGCGTCCCAGCAGCCTCCCCCGGGCCAGCCGGCCGCCAAGCCCGAGCCACTCTTCAATGACATCCATTTTCACCTCACGAACTATGTTCACGAGGGAATCACGACACGGCGGATGCTGTCGCTGATGGAACAGAAGGTGGGACGGGTGGCGCTGTTCGGGATTCCGCTGAGCCAGAAGTGGGACTTCTTTCTCAACGGCAAGCGACGACCGGGGTATTACCTCGAGTCGAGCGGCGAGATGTATTACTACAGCTTCATCGACGCGATGATTGCCCGGCAATACCAGAAGCTGGCCCCCGCCGACCGGGAGCGATTTGACCCGTTCATCGTGGGCTTCAACCCCACCGACATGAACGCGCCCGACCATATCCGCCATGTGCTAGCGACGTTTCCCGGGGTGTTCGTGGGGATTGGTGAGTTTTCGATTCACAAGGAACTGGTGTCGTCCAAGATCGCTGGGCACGCCGCAAGTGTGCGGAACCCGGCGATTGGCGAGATCCTGCGATTCGCGGGAGATGTTGGGCTGGTGGTGATGCTGCACTGCGATATCAATGAGGTTCGGGGGGTGGGGAACCATCCCGCGCATGCGGACGACCTGCGGGAACTGTTTGGTCGTCATCCCGAGACGAGCATCATTTACGCTCACACCGGCCTGGGACGATTCGTCGGCCCAACCTCAACGCACATCGATCTATTGCGGGAGTTCTGTGAAGACCCGGGACTGAACCACGTGCACTTCGACCTGTCGTGGGATGAAGTGGCGAAGTGGGTGGTCAAGGACGAGGAAACGATCAAGAACTGGGTCGCACTGATCACCCGACACCAGACCCGGTTTCTGTTCGGCAGTGACTCGGTGGCTCCCCGGAGCCAGGACGCGTACCTGAAAACGTATCGCGACTATCAACCACTCTGGGACCGACTCCCGCCGGAGGTCTCCCGGGCTGTGCGACTGCAGAACTATGAGCGACTGGTGAATGCCGATGATGATGCGCAGCGCGAGGTGGCCTTACGCGAACACCTGAATTCGGTTCGAAACCACCTGCGACAGTTATCCGATAAGGCTTACCAGACTCTGTACGGTGGCGAATCACTCGATTTCGTAGATCGG
>CAIUHT010001009.1 GCA_903898975.1 uncultured Planctomycetaceae bacterium | reverse complement strand
TTCCCGTTCTTGTCGAACTGCGGCAACGCCTCGGCGAACGGCGCCACCATAAACCGCTCGCCCCCCACTTCATTCCCCGCAGCGAAGCCCGAGGCGAACAGCATGTTCTCGGGCCCCACCGTTGGTGTCGCCGACACAAACCGGGCAATGCCCGAGGCACTCCACAGCTCGGCTCCCGTTTCCAGCGAGTACCCGGTCACCCGCAGCGTCCCGGCCACCACCACCTGCCGTTCTCCTTCGACCGTCCAGATAATCGGACTGCCGTAATTCCGCAGATAGTCGCTCCGATCGGCCTTCCACAGCACCGCCCCGGTCCGCACATCCACCGCCATCAGGAACGAATCGAGATCGTGATCCTGGCTCAGCACCACCCGCCCGTCGCAGATGATCGGCGAAGAACCGGCGCCGAACGTGTTCTTGAACGGGCCGAGCGGCAGCGTCCACAACCGTTTGCCCGCGGTGTCGAAGCACTCGAGCCCGTAAGACCCAAAGAAACTGACCACATGTCGCCCGTCGGTCGCGATGGTGCACTGGGCATGGCTGCCAATCCGATGGATCTCCTCGAGCGCGGCGTGAGGCGTCTCCTGCCGCCAGACCTCGGCCCCGGTCTCCCGATCGAGAGCCATGGTCAGCAGGTGCTCGTCCGCGACCGCCTGCAGGTAGATGCGGTCGTCAGTCACCACGGGCGATGAGTGCCCGGGAGGCAACTTCACCTTCCAGGCCACGTGCCGACTGTCGGGACCAATATCGGGCGGAAGCGAGCGCGTGTTGACCGCCAGCCCCTGGGCGTTGGTCCCGCGAAACTGCGGCCAACTCCCCCCCTGGGCCACCAGGCTCGACAGGGCCACCAGCGCGGCCACCACCGTCAACCACGCTGGGACGCTCGCCCGGCATAGCCGCGGGGCCCGCAGGGCCGGGGCGACAGAATCACAACTCGTTCGGCGGTGGCGCATGTCGGGCATGTTGGGGCAAAAGGAAGAAGCAAGAACCGCTACGGGGACTGCCAGTTCTGCGGAGCCGGGGAGCAACCCGTCTCCTCACGTTGCCGATTCAATCAGAACCGCCCGGCGAATGCCAGACAGACGCTGTTACACGGCCTCGATCAGCCAACGCCCTGTCCATCAACGGCTGGCGAGATCCGTCGTGAGGTGTCAGCCGCTTGGCGGGACCAGGTCGATAGAGTGGAGAGTGGAGAGTGGAGAGTGGATGAGGACACACGGGCGAGTCACACTTGACAGTCGGGTCGCCTCCGTCGAGAAGTGGGGGCTGGTGTGGAGAGGTTCGAAGGCGTTTTCCAGTCGAGTTGACTGCCACTCCGCGAAGACCAGGCTTTCGGTTAGCCACACTCTGTTCTCTATCGCAGTCGCTGCGCCCTGATGCGCACTGGCTCGAGAGGCTCGCATGCGATTGCTGGGACTGTTCGCCAAAGCTCCCGTCCCTGGTCAGGCCAAGACGCGACTCATCCCCGAACTGGGTCCCGAGCGTGCCGCCCGGGTCGCCGAGGCCTTCCTCCGCGATGCGGCCCAGCGGTTCTCCCCGGTCGCCGAGGCCCGCTGGCTCTGTTACAGCCCGGCGGCTCAGCCCGCCGCCACCGCCTGGTTCGAACATCTCGCCGATGGGAAATGGTCTCTCTGGCCCCAACCCAATACCCCGCTGGGCGAGCGGCTGGCCCGTTTCTTTCAAGACGCCTTTGCCCGTGGGCACCGCCAGGTCATCGCCCTCGGGGCCGACAGCCCCACACTTCCCATTGAACACCTCTCCCAGGCGTTTCGCGAACTCGAGCGGGTCGACTGCGTGGTGGGGCCGGCGACCGATGGGGGTTACTACTTATTGGGGCTCAGTCGGCCACTGCCGTCACTGTTTGAGGCGATCGACTTCAGTACCGAGCGAGTGCTGGGGCAAACCGTGGACCGGGTCATCCAGGCGCGGGCGACCCTGGCGGTTCTTCCTCCATGGTACGACGTCGATGGCCCAGCCGACCTGACGATGCTGGCGGGCCACCTCCGGGCCCTCGCCACAACGGGGCAGGGGGGGGAATGGCCCCACACTGGCCAATTGTTCCCTCCGTAAATACCCTCGAACGGGACCACTTGCTATGATTCCCGGTTCAGAGAAGCCCCCTCCCGCAGGTGGCGGAATTCCACGGTCCACCGCCCGCCCTGCGGCGGGCCAGCCGACTCAGGGCCAGGCGCGGCGTAACGCCCGTCGCTCCCTGATTATTTCCCCCCGCTCCTGCTTCGTTTTGCCCTGGGACCCCTTCATGGCTGCCAAGACCAAACCTCCGGTCTCGCTGGTGCTCATCGCCGACGACAACCACCAGAATTGCGAACTCCTCGACGCCTACCTCTCGGGCGAAGGCTACGAGATCGAGATGGCCTACGATGGGCAGCAGACGCTTGATGCCGTTGCCAAGCGGCAACCCGACCTGCTGCTGCTCGACATCATGATGCCCCGCCTGAGTGGCTATGAAGTCTGCCAGCGGCTCAAGAGCGATCCCCGCACCCGCGATATCCCCGTGCTCATGGTCACCGCGCTCGCCGAAATGAGCGACATCGAGCGGGCCGTTGACGCCGGGGCCGACGACTTTCTCACCAAGCCGGTCAACAAGCTGGAACTGACGACCCGCGTCCGCTCGCTGTTGCGGGTCCGGCATCTCACCAGTGAACGCGATCGGCTGCTGCAGCATCTCGAGAACGTCGAAGCCCTGCGGGAAGTGCAGGCCTCCCGGTGACCCACCCCCCGACCCCCCAGCCCTCGGGGTCCCACCCCGACGCGGAGGGGGCCTGGTCGTCTGCCAACTCCTCCGCGAATCCCGCTCGGCCCCGCGTCACCATCAAGCCCCGTCGGGCTCAGCCTCTCTTCGGCCGCCACCCCTGGGTCTTCGCCGGGGCAGTGCATTCGGTGCAACCTTCCCCCGAACCCGGCGACGAAGTCGATGTCGTCTCCGATCGCGGCGAGTGGATCGCCCGTGGGTTGTTCAATCCTCATTCCGGAATCCGGGTCCGGCTTTACAGCTGGTCGGCCTCCGACAGTCTCAACGACGAGTTCCTGCATCACCGACTCGCGCAGGCGGTCGACTTTCGCCGCCAGACGCCCGGCCTGTGGGGGCCCGACACCGCCTGCCGGCTGGTCTTCAGCGAGGGAGATGCCCTCTCGGGCCTGGTGGTCGATCGCTATGGCGACTGGCTGCTGCTGCAATGCACCAGCCTGGCCCTCTACCTGCGACTCCCCAGGCTGGTCGAGAGTCTGATCGCGCTCGTGCAACCGAAGGGGATCTGGCTGCGGACCGAAAAGGGAATCCGCGAAGCCGAGGGGCTGGAAACCGCCGACCGCCTCATCTGGGGAGAACCCCCGCCACGCCCCCTCAACCTGGTGGAACATGGCGTGACCTACGAGGTCGACGTGGTCGAGGGGCAGAAGACCGGGTTTTTTCTCGACCAGCGCGACAATCGCCTCGAGCTGGCGCGGTTCGCTCGGCCAGGACGGCTGCTCGATGTCTGCTGTTACAGCGGTGGGTTCGCGCTCAACGCCGCCCGCCTGCCGCAGATCACCGGCGTGGTCGCACTCGATGTTTCGGCCCGCGCCCTCGAGCTGGCGGCCAGCAACGCCCGCCTCAACCAGGTCGAGTCGCGAATCGAGTTCCGCAAGGGCGACGCCTTCGACACGCTGACAAAACTCAATGCCAGTGGCGAGAAGTTCGCCAACGTGGTCCTCGACCCGCCCAAGCTCGCCCGCCATGCCGCGGGTCTCGACGAAGCGCTGCGGGGCTACCACGGCTTGAATCGCCTGGCTCTCCAGCTGATCGAACCCGGGGGGTTGCTGGTCACCTGCTCGTGCACGGGCCACGTCACCCGTCCGCTGTTTGAACAGACTGTCGCCAAAGCGGCGGCCTCGGCAGGTCGTCACGTCGAGGTGCTGGCCAACCGCGGCGCCGCTCCCGATCATCCCGTTTCCATCCACTGCCCCGAGTCCGATTACCTGAAGGCACTCTTCTGCCGGGTGCTGTAGGGGCCAGCAGCCCGCGGTTTTTTGCCGCAGCCTCGCACCCACACGGCTCGTCGGCAGCCCGACACCGTCCCGCCGGGCCAACCCAGTCAACGCCGCTGGTTGCGAGGTCTGGCCTCTGGCGGAAGGGGAGGGCGGGGTGAGTGCCCACCGCAGTCGTGCGAGGCCCCTTCTCAGCACCGCTCGCCCGTTCCGACTTCAGCACGTCAGGCAACCCGCCTGAATCTCCAAACGACGTCTCTTTCAATCCCTTCACTCTCTTTTCCGCAGACCAACTTGGCCGCCGCCCGCTCGCGACATCGCTCCGCAGATTCCCGCCACTCCGACGCTCCCCTCCGCCTCCCTGCGCACGACCAGCTGCTGGTCGATGCCCTGCAGGCTCGCAGCGAACGGCAGGGGGTCCGCATTGTCTGCACGGGTGGCACCCGCGGGGTGCTGACCCGCACCGCCGCCGAATTGCTGCATCCCGCCCGCAACGTCGGACACTTTCTCGATTCGTTTCGCTGTCGCCAGGCCAGCGCCGAACCGCTCCCCGAGCTCCCCGCCCCCGAATGGCTGTGCACTCCCGACCTGCCGCCCGGCGAGTTCGATCTCGCGCTGCTCCCGGTTGACGCCCGGGGAGAAGCCGAACTGGCCCGCGACTGGCTGCAGCAAATGCACAGTCGGCTC
>CAIUHT010001008.1 GCA_903898975.1 uncultured Planctomycetaceae bacterium | reverse complement strand
GCCCTGTCGGTCAAGGGGGTCACCGGGGTTCCCATCAAGTTCATCGGGGTGGGCGAACAGCTCGACAAGCTCGAGCTGTTTCATCCCGACCGCATGGCCAGCCGAATCCTCGGCATGGGCGACGTGCTCACGCTGTTCGAGAAGGCGCAGCAGAGCTTCGACGCCGAGCAACTGGCGAAACAGCAGGAAAAACTGCGGAAGGGGCGGTTCACGCTCGAAGACTTCCGCGACCAGATGACCCAGGTGAAGAAGCTGGGTTCGCTGCAGCAGATCATGAAGCTCATCCCGGGGATGGGCCGCGTGGCCGACATGATGGAGTCGGCCGACATCGATCCCGAGCATGAGTTCGGGCAGATTGAGGCGATCATCAGTTCGATGACCCCGCAGGAGCGGGACACTCCCGAGATCATCGACATCAGCCGGCGACGGCGGATCGCGGCGGGGAGTGGTTCCGACCCGGCGGTCATCAACAAGCTGCTGAAGGAATTCAGCGTGGCCCAGAAGCTGATGCAGGGGATGGCTGGGAACAACCAGCTTGACCGCCTGCGGCAGCTGCAGCAGATGGCCAGCATGGGGGCGTTCGATCCGGGAGCGGACCTGTCGCTGGCGAAGCAGCGGAGCGGCCGGGCTGTGGTCGACAAAGACAAGAAGAAGCGGCAAAAGAAGGACGCCAAGAAGCAGCGGAAGAAAAACCGCCGCTGAGTTGCGGTGCGGTGGTGTGGGTCTCAATCCCGACCGGGCATTGAGAGCCGCGACCACCAGCAGGCATCCTGAAAAGCAGTCAGCAGTAACAGTCAGCAGGGACCGTCCTGAAGGGGCGGTCGAGAGACACGGAGGAGGCCGGCGGGTGCGACAGGCGCGCGTGCCGAAGTGGGTTCAGAGTCGAGTTTGGGTTCGGGTTCAGGTTCCAGGCCGGGGTTGTCCCGGGTTTTCCATCAGGCGAGGAGTTTGTTTTCGTGTCAGTTCGGATTCGCATGAGACTTCACGGTCGTAAGCATCGGCCGTTCTTCCGCATTTGCGTCATTGATCGTCAGAAGGCCCGCGATGGTTTGCCCATCGAGGAAGTGGGGACCTACGACCCGATGGTCGCCGACAAGGCGGCCCGCGTGAAACTCGACATGGAGCGGGTGGACTTCTGGATTTCGAAGGGGGCGTTGCCGAGCGATCGCGTCGCCACCCTCATCAAGAAGATCAAGGCCAACCGGTTCGGGACGGCGATGGCTCCCCCCGAGCGAGTGGCCCCCAAGCCCCTGCCTGTCGCGCAGCCCGCCGAGGGGGAAGCCGCTCCCAGCGAAGGGGGCGACAGCGCCGCCGAGTCGTAAGACCACCGGGGCTTGTGGTCGCTCTCAAGTCTCCCCACGGGAAGCCGCATGATTCCGATCATGTGTGTTCCCCGCGGGGTCAGGTCCGAGAGGGGCTCCCCTGGTGTTCGGAACCGGCGCGGGTGTTTCCATGCGATTCGATCTGCTGACCCTGTTCCCCGCTCTGTTCGAGAGTTACCTGAGGCAAAGCCTCTTGAAACGCGCCCTCGAGCGGGGGCTGGTCGAGATCAACACCTGGAACTTCCGCGACTGGGCGACAGATCGGCATCAGTCGGTTGATGACACTCCCTACGGCGGCGGGCCCGGAATGCTCCTCCGCTGTCAGCCAGTCTTCGATTGCGTCGAGCATGTCCAGCAGCAGGGGCCCGCCCCTGGGCGACTGGTCATGCTGACCCCTTCCGGGGCCCGGCTCAATCAGCGACTGGTCGAGGAACTCGCCACCACCCCCCGCTTCCTGCTCTTGTGTGGGCGGTACGAGGGGTTTGACGAGCGGATTCGCCTCGGGCTGCAACCGCTCGAGATTTCCATCGGAGATTACATCACCAACGGCGGCGAAGTCCCCGCCATGGTCCTCATCGAAACGCTCATCCGGCTGGTGCCCGGGGTGCTGGGCGATGAGACCAGCAGTCGCTACGAGTCGTTCGCACAGGAAGGCCTGCTCGAATACCCGCAGTTCACCCGCCCGCGAGAGTTCCGGGGAATGGCTGTCCCCGAAATTCTCCTGAGCGGAAACCACGCTCAGATCGCCAGTTGGCGCGAAGCCGAGAGTCAGCGGCGAACCCAGGAACGCCGCCCGATTCCCGCCTCCAGCCCCCCGGCTCATTCGGGCTCTTCCAACGCCCCTACGACCCAATTACCCACAACCCAATTACCCGCAACTCACTCTCCAGTCCCGCAGCGCAAGTCTCCCAAGTCCGAGTCGGGCACCGAGTGAATCACTCGCCGACCACGACCCAAGCCTCGCCGGGGCCATCCCCCGTGGAGGCCCCAGCCAGACCGGCGCTGCTTGACTGGCGGTCAACTCGAACCCTGTTTTGCGTCCTGTCTGCTCGCGGGCCCGCCCGGCCTGAACCCGCCCTGGCGAATTTCCGCGAGCTCAACCTCTTACCAGTCCCCTTGATTGAGCAGGCCAGCCCTCCCCGTGGCAGGGTGGCACGAAACCGAGAGAAAGAGATCCGAACATGTCCAGCAAAGCCGTCGATCTGATCAAGTCGGTCGAGAAGTCCAGCATTCGCGCCGAACCGCTGGTGTTCAATATCGGCGACACCGTCAACGTTCACACCCGCATCCTCGAGGGTGATAAAGAACGCATTCAGATCTTCAGCGGGCTGGTGATTGCCCGCCGGGGGACCGGCACTCGCGAGATGTTCACCGTCCGCCGGATCGTCGCGGGCGAAGGGGTCGAGCGAACCTTCCCGGTCAACTCCCCCAAGATCGCCCGCCTCGAAGTCCTCCGCCACGGCCGCGTCCGCCGGGCGAAGCTGTTCTACCTCCGCGACCGCGTCGGCAAGGCGACCAAGCTGACCGAACGCCGGGCCCGCAAGGAAACGACCGAGTCGTAACCGACCCGGTCGTCTTTCGCTCGCAGCCACGCGGTCTGTCCCGTGCTGCGGCTCGTGCTCACGCTCCAGGCCCTGGAGCCGCTCTCCCGCAAGTCGGGACAGCGGCTGGGGCCTGCGGTCGTTTCTCTGCCTGCCGTCTGGATTCGCGTTTTTATTTCCGGGACCCCGGTTGTCTGAACTGGGAGGCACGTCGTGGGCCGCTCCAAGCGGGCTGAAACGCCCACCAGCTGGTGGCGACGACTGTGCGACTGGTGGCAGCCCACCACCGGCTCTCCACGCGCCCCTCGCAAACGCCGTGCACGGCAGGCCTCGCCCGCTGGACCGGCGCCGGGCACCTCCCCAAGTCCCGCCGGGGACTCGGCCCCCGAGTTCTCTCCCCCGCAATCGCGGGGCCTCCTCACCCGCTGGCTGGGGAACGCGGGCGAGCGTCTCGCCGCCCGCCACCTGCGACGCCTGGGAATGCGCATCCTCCATCGGCAATACCGCACGCCGATGGGCGAGATCGATCTCATCGCCCAGGACGGCCAGACGCTGGTCTTTGTCGAGGTGAAAACCCGCCGGGGGATTTCGGCCGGCCTGCCCGCCGAGGCGGTCGATCGCCGCAAGCAGGCCCAGCTCACCCGGCTCGCACTGGTATTCCTCAAAAAGCATCGGCTGCTCGACCGTCCCGCCCGCTTCGACGTGGTCGCGATTGTCTGGCCTGAAGCGGGTGGTCGCCCCCAGGTGACGCACTACCCCAACGCGTTCGAAGCGGTCGGCCACGGGCAGATGTTTTCCTGAAGCTGGCTCCCGCGGCACACCGCTCATCCGTCGTCGGCGCGCTGCGATCCTCCCGACGAATTCGCCAGCGGTCGCTTTACACCAGCAACCCCCCGACTCTGCCGGTTCGGCTCGCACCCTGCCACGGCGGACTGGCAAATTGGCTGTGAACCATCCGGCTGCGGGAGAATC